>CAJWPW010000138.1 GCA_913045415.1 uncultured Fidelibacterota bacterium
TGCGGTTTAATATTCCAGTAGAAACGCAGCATGCTACATCTCTCCAATTATTTGATGTAAATGGGAGACTTATAGAATCACTGGTTAATAGAGTGTTACAGGCTGGACAACATGAGATTGAATGGTCTGCTTCGGGAATGCCCAGCGGTGTTTATTTTGCAGAATTGGTCAGCGGGAATTATCGTCAAGTTCAAAAATTGGTATTGATGAAATAATCTTCTTTTATATCGTTAATTTCTTTAAAACACTTAACATTTCTTGATATTCTTCTTCTTCAAATAACCGAGTAAGGAAAACGATCTTTCCTGTTTTGTCGATTACCACATTTCGAGTGACACCTGCTTCTTTATTAGCAAATAATCCAAAAATGTTTGCTCCTGGATCCAATGCAAGGGGATAGGTGGTCCCGATCTTTTTCTGAAACGCAATAACAGTTTCCAATGGCTCGTCCCTATCGACGCCAATAAGCAAAACATTTTGATCTTTATATTTCTGCCAAACATCTTTTTCGAGATGCGGCATTTCCAGGCGACACACAGAACACCAACTTGCTGTGAATTGAAGAACCACGATCTGTCCTCGTAACTGGGAGAGTTTGGTCTTTTGACCATCTGTGAATTCCATTTCAAAATCTGGTGCCATATCGCCTACTTCAACTATATAGCCCCTGTCTCCTGCAAAAAGGAAAGTATAAAGGATGAAAAAAATTGAAATATTAATCTTCATTCTTAATCCTAGATCTTTTCTTGCCAGCAGGTTAATACTTTATACATGAAACCCTTGTTCTTTCATCCAGGTATCATTGGGGAATTTGGTCATGTAATTGCGGATTCCATCTGGCAGAAGCACAAGACATTTTTGTCCTTTTTCCAACTGGTCTGCAGTTTGAAGTGCTGCAATCATGGCTGTTCCAGATGAACCTCCACAAAGTAAACCCTCTTCACGAATCAAGCGACGTGCCATAAGAAAAGACTCTTCATCTTCTGTTTTTACATATTCATCAATCAAGGAATTATCCAAAACATCTGGGAAAAAATCATATCCAATTCCTTCTACTAAATATGATGAAACTTCAGTTCCACCACCTAAAATAGAGCCTACAGGATCTGCACCAATAATCTTAATTCCGGGGATTTCTTCTTTCAATCGTTTAGCCACGCCTGAAATAGTGCCGCCGGTTCCAACTCCCATGACAACCATATGAATATCAGTTCCGAAATCATCAAGAATCTCTTGAGCTGTTCCATCATAATGTGCATTGGGATTTGAAGGATTTGCGTATTGGTCCAAAATATGAGAATTTGGAATTTCTTCATTGAGTTTTTTAGCAACACCAATGTGACTTTCTGGATCATCAAAAGCTGCTTCTGTGGGTGTCCTTATAATTTCTGCGCCCAATGCTTCTAAGCAAATTTGCTTTTCTTGGCTCATTTTTTCGGGCATAGTAATGATGCAGCGATATCCTTTCACTGCTGCTGCAAGTGCCATACCTTGTCCAGTATTACCTGACGTTGGTTCTATCAGTGTGTCTCCAGGTTTTATACGCCCGGATTTTTCAGCATCTTCTACCATGCGCCACCCGATTCGATCTTTTACAGATCCGCCAGGATTAAAATATTCACACTTAACAAACAGATCGCAATCCAATTCTATACCGATTTTATTTAAACGAACAACTGGTGTTTTACCAATTGTATCTAAAATGGAATCAAAAATCATATTAAAATCCTTGTAAAAAGTTCTCTTTTTAAATAAATCTTCGGGAATAAATTACAGGTCGAAAAACCTTCTTAACATGAAAAACATCCTTGATTAATTCATCCAAAAAACTCGCGGGTCCATTTATTATAGACCTCAAAAATAAATTTCAGGAAATTGCAGGGGAAGATCAACTCATTGATCGTTCAGAATTTCGAAATGGACTTGAGATATCAAATGAAGAAATTTCGAATAGGCTTTTTGACATCTTTGATAAAGATAAAAGTGGTACCATTGATATAACAGAGTTCATGAATACCATTGAAACCGTCATTACTGGTTCTGACCAGGATAAAATAAAATTTGCTTTTAATCTCCATGATCTGGATGATAGTGGATTCATTGATAAAGCAGAACTAAAGATCCTGATTGAACAAAGTTTTTTGGAAAATAATCTGGACTATGATGAATTCCAAATGGACTTGCTTGTTGATGAATTTTTCAAACGGTCTGATACAGATCATAGCGGGTCGATCGATTTTGGCGAATTTCTAGAGGTAGCTCATGCCTACCCTGACTTCATATCTGGATTTGCAGTGAATCCTGTTAGTTGGCTTATCCCGGATCGATATGATAATTTGGACACAGATAAGCAGGTTAAAGGGAAAAATAGATTTAAGAGCAGTATCCAGGTTCAAGATATTGGTATCCTTCAATGGCTACTTATCCCAAGGCTCATTTTCCTATATAATATTCTCATCAATCGGAAAAAGAACCGTACCTTTGTCAATTTGAAAGCGATTCATCTTTTACCGTCGAAAATTATTGAACTTACTATTTCTGCGCCGGATGGCTTTGCTTTCACTCCTGGAGATTATGTTTACGTCAATTGTTCCCAGATATCGAAAATGGAATGGTATCCATTTAATATTATTCGTCATACCAATGATGGTAATCTTATTCTGCATGTAGAGTCAAATAATCGGTGGACTAAAAAACTTCACCATGAAACGGTAGAAGGACTCATTCAGAATGAAGAGCTGCATTGGGATTTAAGAATCGATGGCCCTTATGGGTCATCAAGTAATAAGATTCTTCAATCGGAACATGCGATTTTAGTTGGTGCTGGCCATGGAATATCTCGAATAGCGCCCATTTTACAGGATATTGCAATGAGATCAAAAAAAGATCCAGACAATATAAAACTGAAACGGATTGATTTATTTTGGCTGAGCAGTGATGACCATTATTTTGAATGGTTCACTAAATTGTTACATGAAATTAATTTCGCTGATGCAGACACTTTTTTCCATTATCACATCTATTTTGTAGATAAGCAGCCTGAAAATATGAAAGAAAAAATGATGTACATTTCCACAAATATTTTAGATAAAGAAACAAACGTAATCCTGATTGATAATTTGTGGGGGAAATCAAGTTTTGGAAATCCTGATTGGTCAACTGAATTGAGGGAGTTGCAGTCTCAAAATGAATCAAGAAAGTCTAGATTGTTTTTCAGTGGTCCCCGAAACATGAAAGGGAATATTCAATCAGAATGTACAAAATTAAATATTAGCTATCATGAAGGCGATTTTTAATCTTTATGGGCCTGTTAGAAAGTAAAATTGCTGTCATAACTGGAGGTGGACGTGGCATTGGTAAAGCAACAGCGCAGCTATTTACTAATGAAGGAGCTACGGTTGTTATTGCTGAATTTGATGAAGTTTCTGGTCAATCGACTGCCAATGAATTGGGTGCGCACTTTATTAAAACTGATATTAGTAATGAAGAAAGTGTAAATGCGTTATTTAACTTTGTATCATCAGAATTTGGGCAGTTAGATATTTTGGTAAACAATGCAGGAATCCTTGCTGATAGTACCCTAAAAAAACTTGATCCTGACAGTTTTGATGCTGTAATCAATGTGAACCTTCGCGGTGTATATTTATGCGGAAGAGCTGCAGCAGACATAATGATTGAACAGGGGAGTGGCGTTATCTTGAATGCATCATCCGTCGTTGCGCATCATGGTAATTTTGGTCAAACCAATTATGTTGCTAGCAAAGCAGGTGTTATCGGGATAACAAAAGTCTGGGCCCGTGAATTAGGGAAAGATGGTATTCGAGTCAATGCGGTTGCACCAGGGTTTATACAAACAAATATGACAGCAGGAATGCCTGAAAAGGTCGTGAATATGATGGGAGAAAAGGTGCCCTTGAAAAGATGGGGGCAGCCGGAAGATGTTGCGAACGCTTATACTTTTTTAGCCAGTGATGAAGCTAGTTATATCACTGGAGCAGTTTTGAATGTAGACGGTGGGGTCGTTGTTTGAATAAACACAAAGAACATAATGAGACACAAAGCATAAAAAAGTCTGATTATTTAAATATTTTAAGTGTTTTTTATGGTTTAATAAAATTAAGGATTTAAATGAAAATATTAATTGTATCAGCCACCAAAGAGGAAAATTATACTTTAGGTGAAGAAATTTCAGGGCTGCTCAATGCGGATCATGAAATGATCTGTTTGGAAGATTACCCATTGCCTTTGTTTGTCCCTGGCGGTGAAAAAGCAGATGAAGCTATCATTTCTGAATTAGTATCAAAATTTGAAAATGTGGATGGATTTATTTTTTGTGCACCGGAGTATAATGGAGGAATTCCACCCATCTTGACTAATGCGATTACTTGGATCACTGTTTCTACTAAAAACTGGCGTGATGCATTTAATGATAAGAAAGCATTAATAGCGACACATAGCGATGGACCAGCTTATGCTTTTTTATCTTCATTCCAAGCTCAATTAGAATATATGGGTTGCACCGTGCACCACAGAAAAATTTCTGTTCACCCAAATGCAAAATTCAATCC
>CAJWPW010000139.1 GCA_913045415.1 uncultured Fidelibacterota bacterium
ATTCACAGTAAAACTAAATAATGCCCCGTTCGGAAGAACGAATAAAATCAAAAATCTGATCTTTATAATTCGATGGTTTAATCTCTGACTTAATTTTTTGGAGCGCTTCATTACGATTTAACTTGGAGCTAAAAAATGTTTGATAAGTATTTTTAATGATTTGTCTATCCTCCATAGAAAATCCACGTCTTTTTAAACCAATTCTATTGGTCCCACCAAAACATAACGGTTCTCCTGCTGCCAATATAAACGGAGGTACATCCTGAACTACACGAAACCCACCTCCAATAAATGCATGGGCACCAATTCTGCAAAACTGATGAACCAGAACACCGCCCCCCAATGATGCCCATTCTCCAATTTCTACATGTCCCCCAAGTGTTGCCATGTTTGCCATAATCACATTGTTACCTAAAATACAATCATGAGCTACATGTACATAAGCCATGAGCAAGCAATCTGAACCAATTTTTGTTTCACCCAGAGCTTTGGTGCCACGATTGACTGTAACGAATTCGCGTATAGTTGTTCTTTCGCCAATGATTGTGTTTGTTAATTCACCACCAAATTTTAAATCTTGAGGAATTTCACCAATGGAACTAGAATGAAAAATTCTGCAGTCTTTACCAATGGATGTATTTTCACCAACAGTTACATGATTTCCAATTGTTGTATTATCCCCAAGAAAAACATTTGCTTGAATTACGGAAAAGGGTCCAACACAAACATTGGTACCCAGTTCGGCAGACGGATCAATTAGTGCCGTTGGGTGAATAGAATTGGAAATATTATGCCTCTGGGCGATCTACGATATTTGCAGAAAGGAAGGCTTCGGCCACAAGCTTATCATCCACAAAACACTTGCCATGGAATTTACAAATACTGAGTTTTTTTCTTACAAGATCCATATAAATCTTGAGTTGGTCACCCGGAATAATTGGTTTTCTAAACTTTGCCTTATCAATAGTTGAAAAAAGCATATTTTTTGATAGTGGATTTTCCACCTGACTCAACATAAGAAATGCACCGGCCTGTGCCATGATTTCCAATGAAAGGACTCCCGGCATTATCGGTTGATTAGGAAAATGGCCTTGGAAATATGGTTCATTTATAGTCACATTTTTAATAGCAACTAAAGATTTCCCCGGATCTATCATTTCTAATTTATCAATCAAAATAAATGGATAACGATGAGGAAGAACTTTTATAATGTCATTTATTTTAAAAATAGTCTTTTGTGAAAAATCAGTCATTTATTTTCTCTGTCCATAATTCAGCCAATTCTTTGGCATATTGTTTTTTAAGTTTTTTTACAAATTCTACATTGCTGGCATGACCGGCACGAGCTGCGGTTACATGACCTTTAATGGGGACACCTAACAAGGCAAGATCTCCAATCAAATCTAAAGTTTTATGGCGAACAGGCTCGTTCTTAAAACGAAGAACTTTCCCATTCAATATACCATTAGCACCTTGGATAATGGTATGCTCAATGCCAAATAAATCCCTTAATCTATCAATCTCTGAAGTATCAATTTCCTTATCAATGATTACCACAGCATTATCTAAAGCACCTCCTTTAATAAGCCCCTGTTCTTTCAACATTTCGACTTCACTTAAAAAACAAAATGTACGGGCAGGTGCTACTTCAAAGGCAAAATCTTCTTCCATATTATAGATTGCTTCATACTGGGTTCCTAGTGCCGGGAGATTATATTCTACCATAAATGTAATTCTGAATCTATCTGAGGGAATTACGTGAATATCAATGTCACGATAGGGATTTGTATAGTTGACCGCCCGTGTAATTTCTAAAACCTTTCTTTCGTGTTTTTGAATTTTGATCCCGGCTTTAATCAAACATTCCACAAAATCTTTAGCACTACCATCCATCACGGGCGGTTCTTTGCCCGTAAGTTCAATGAGTACATTATCAATTCGGAGACCACTCACCGCAGCTAATGCATGTTCTACCGTATGGATGCGAACATCATTTTCTTCTATAGTTGTCCCCCGGGAAATATCCACTACATGGTCAATATCTGCTTTTACCTCCGTAGTGGATGAAATATCAGACCGCACAAACCTGATACCATAATTTTCTGGTGCTGAATGAAATGTAATGCTTGAATCAACACCGGTATGAAGTCCAACCCCTTGGCAGGACTGACTTGTTCTAATTGTTCTTTGTTTTCTTTCCATTCTGAAATTTACCCCTTTTTCCTATCTTGCAACAATTGGTCAAGCTTTTGACTCATCCTAGTGATGTCGTGTAATTGGGCTTCTTTTTTATTATGCTCTCTAATCTCTCGAGCGGGAAAACCAGCATAAACTTTCCCACCTTTTAATGATTTTGTTACACCAGATTTTGCGGCAAAAACAGAATTTGAGCCAATTTTTACATGTGGCGCAATACCCACTTGCCCAGCAAACGTGCAATAATCGCCAATCTCTGTACTGCCAGCTACAGCAAATCCAGCTGTTATCAAGCACCCTTTTCCAACTTTTACATTGTGAGCAATATGAACAAGGTTATCTATCTTTGTCATATCTCCAATGGATGTGACGCCAATTGTAGCGCGATCAATTGCACAATTTGAACCAATCTCAACATCATTCCCAATAACAACGTTTCCCGTTTGTGGAATTTTTTCATGGCTTTTATTTTCCGTTACATATCCGAAACCATCACATCCTATGGCTGTCCCACTATGAATTATACAATTATCACCAATTATTACATTATGATAAATCGTTACATTTGGTTTTAAGGAGCAATGTGTCCCAATTGCTGCTCTATTCCCAATCACAACATTTGCACCAATGATTGAATTATCACCAATAGATGCTCCGGATTTAATCACAACTCCTGCGTCGATAAAAATATTTTTACCAACAGAAACAGTTGAATCAATCACTGCTGATTCATGTATAGATGGTTCAAATGATTTTTTAGGGAAAAAGAGTCTGAGTGTTCTAGCCATGGCCGATTGAGGATTGGATACAACAATACCATTTTTACCATTTAAATGATCCTCATTACTGACAAAAATGGCTTCAGCCTGAGTTTCAGTTAAAAATCGTTTATACTTGTGATTCCCCAGAAATGTAATAGTACCAGGTAAACTATTTTGTATTTCAGAAACTCCTGAAACATTTATATCTGGCTCCCCTATCACTTTTCCATCTACATAGGCAGCGATCTCACGAAGAGTGAGCTTCAATTTAAATTACTTGTCTGAGTTTAGATTCCGCAATTCATGCAGAACATTATCAGTTCTATCAAATTCCGACTTGAAATATAATAGCCCCACAGATGCATCAATGATATAATCAAAACCGCCGTCAATGGCCACTTTGTCTACGGCTTTTTTCACTTTCCCAAGAATCTCATATTCCATTTGAGCCTGTTTCTTCATGAGTTCACCCTGTGGGCCGATCTTTTCAGCTTGGTAGTTTTGGATGGAACGTTCCATTTGTTCAAGTTCCTGACGGATACTCTCACCTTTATCCAATGCCATAAGACGCTTAATTTCATAATCCTGTTTCAGGCTGTCCATTTTCACCACCATTTGGTCAAATTCGAATTGGACTTTCCGGTATTCAAGTTGAAGTTGCGATTCTGCTTCTTTGAACTCTTCATATTCTGTACGGATTCTTTCCGATAAAATATATCCGATCTTTAATTGGGCTGACGTCACAGAGGTCAGTCCTATAAAGGTTAAAATAAAGAGTGTGCTACGTAAGAATCCTTTCACGGTTTCCTCCTTGTTTTTTAAAATTGTTGTCCAAATGTAAGTGTTGTTTTCCATTCAGGTTCAGGAATACGGTCAAAACCATAACCGATATCAAATCCTAGCATGCCAATCATTGGCATAAAAAAACGAATACCTGCACCAGCAGAACGCTTCATATCGAAAGGTCCACTTCGAGGAAGGCTTAATCTTTCCATCAAATCAGTTGAGGACCAAACATTTCCCATTTCTGCAAAAATCAGTCCGTAAACTACAGGATTTTCTGCGAATGGTACCCGGAATTCTGTTCCGAATTTAACCATCGTATTTCCACCAATAGGGCTTCCTGACGACGTAAGTGGCCCTACCCGATTATCATCATATCCCCGTAACGGATTACCATAAGGAATTCCATTCCCCCCCATAATAAATCGATCATTCCAAGGTATGAATGAAAGAGTTCCTTCTTTTACAGCAGGTAGTTCCTTAACCACTCCAATTTTCATGGAATTCATTAAAACAAATTTCCAGAATGTAGGTGTGTACCATTCCAGATTTAATATGTGCTTCTGGAAATTTTCATCCCCACGAAGTATCCAACCTGAGAGTGTTGATTTAAGAGAGAACAACGATCCCATTGTTGAAAATTCGGGGTGATCGCGACTATCACGACGGATTGTTTGAGAAAGATTGATCCCATCTGATGTCTTTTTTCCACCGGCATATCGGTCAAGATCCGCTTGGCTTCCTTCATACATTTTTCGAACAATTTGAAAGGACCAGGTCCCACGGAAAAAATCATCAGGCCATTTAAAAATCCGTCCCCA
>CAJWPW010000140.1 GCA_913045415.1 uncultured Fidelibacterota bacterium
TGCCAACGTTTCATCATCCAAAGCTAATGTATTTAAAATGTAGTGTTTTCCTGTATCAATTGTAGCATCGGAATAAAATATATAGTCCAGTTTTCCCGGATTAAATGAACTACCATCACTCCGCCAAGTATAGCCCATCCGTTTATGTGTATGACGGGAAAAAAGATCAATAATATTTGACGCATCCCAATCCGGTAGAAAATCATCACCATATTCATTTTCATTTTCTATATCGCCAATACGTATTGTTTCCACCTGTTGACGATAACCCACAAAATTGAAATCCCCAACATGAAGAAAAGGTGTTTCAAATTCCAAATCAAAAGGACCGTCACTATTCGTAATCCAATTTCGCCAAACGGAAGCAAATTCATCCACTTGTTCTTGGCGACTATCATTGTATGCACAGCAAGATAAATGAGAATTGATGACCAAAAGGTTCTTGCCCAATTCATCTTCTGTATCCAAAAGGGCACACATGGTTCGTTCAGAACTGATCAAATTGGCATCATTCAAAATTGGGAATCGCGATAACACAACCAAATCCCGATAAGTCCAACTTGCGTGCCATTGTTCTTGTGGGAACCAGGACTGAACCACATCGTCAATTTCGTTCCATTCCCAGTGTTCCTGGATCGCAATCACATCCGGGTCAAGTGCCTGCAAAATTCGCCTGAAATGGGGTTCCCGTTCCGGGTCGATCATGCCTTCGTTTAAATTATTATAAGTTACAATGCGAATATCATCTTCGTGTCGTCTCTCCAATGAAATGGGTTCAGGTAGTGGAACTGCGTCTTCACCAATACTAAAGTAAATCCCACCCGATTCGTTTGGAACACTATCTGAATTAGGTGGTGCTTCAGCGATTACGATTTTCCCTTCAATCATCTCTTGAGAACCATTCAAAGTCATAATATCTGAGTTTCTGGCCATGGCAATTTCAAATTCAGATGATGTGATTGTGGGACCTATTCTTAACGTTATATCATTCTGCCAAATATCCGTCATTCCACCACTAGTGTAAAAAACTCCTTGACGCAAACCAAAAGTCCAATCCAACTCCGCACCAATGCCATTGAACTCAAGACCAGTTGCTGGATCATTGTCTGCATCGATATATAGGTGGAAAGCGTTCCAATCCTGCATTAAAAATTCGCCATTGTGAAACGAAAAATAGATAAATAGGAATTCCATATCATAGGTGATTTTTATATCAGCAAAGTCAGCACTCATTCCGTCCCCTTCCATATCAGAATATGCTACAGGAACATTTTCCCAATCCTGGAACTGTCCATCAATAGTAATGGGGTGACCTGCCATAAGAAATGTTATTAAAAAAGGGCTGATCGTTATACTAGTCAGCCCCCAAGATGATAATATATTTTGCATTGATTTAGGCATTAAGCATGTCTAACACAAGCCGGATTCCCCAGCCAGTAGCGCTGCCTTTCGGGTCAATGCTGGTTGTTTTACTTCCCCAGGCTGTACCTGCAATATCAAAATGAACCCAAGGGATGCTTTTTCCTACAAACTCTTTCAAAAATGCAGCACCTGCGATGGTTCCAGCCTGCATAGGAGCTCCCGTGTTTTTCACATCAGCAATCTCAGACTTGACCTGCTTACAGAATTCTGGCCACAAAGGGAGTTCCCATACTTTTTCACCAACATTCTTTGATGACAGTTTAACCTGATTCATGAGATCATCATGGGTCCCCAAAACACCGGCAGCAACATGTCCCAATGCAACCAATACTGCACCCGTCAAGGTTGCAAAATCTAAAATAAATTCAGGATCGTAGTGTTTAGATGCATAAGACAATGCATCTGCAAGAATTAATCGTCCTTCAGCATCCGTATTTAATACTTCAATGGTTTTCCCATTGTATGCTTTAAGGATATCACCTGGTTTATAAGCTTTAGCTCCCAGCAAATTTTCTGTAGATGGAACCATACAAACCACATTTATTTTGGGTTTCAGTGCAGCGATGGCTTTCATTGTACCCAGAACAGTAGCAGAACCGCACATATCATATTTCATTTCATCCATTTTCCCTGCAGATTTGATGGAAATTCCACCGGCATCAAATGTGAGTCCTTTCCCTACTAATACTTTTGGTTTTTCGTCGCCACCATTCATGTATTCCAGAATAATAAATTTGGGGGGTTCATCTGTTCCCAATGCAACGCCTGCCAAGGCCCCCATACCCATCTCTGTGAATTCTTCGCGATCAAATACAGTGAGTTTCATTCCACCTTCATCCGCGATCTCTTTAGCTGCTTCAGCCAAACGAGAAGGTGTTGTAATGTTCCCAGGGTGATTGCCAAGATCACGTGCGAAACAAACGGCATTTCCGATTGCTGCTCCTTTCGCAACATCAGGACTGTCACAACCAAGAACAGTAGCAGATTTCAGCTCAAAGCAATCATCCTTTCCTGTTTTATAATCTAAAAACTGATAACTACCTAACACAAGGCCTTCTCCACAAGATTGGCAATATTCACAATTTTCACAAAAACATTCCATTGCCACGGAATCAATCTTTTTGCTGATGGCCGCACGAGATACTTTCCCTGCAACCAATCGAACTGCATCTGAACCAAATTTATCTTTTTTACCAAGTCCTAAAAGCAGGATCCGTTTCCCAGAAACATAAAAATAATGCGATTCGCCGGTTTTCCCTTTAACATCCCCTAAATCAATCCCCTCAGATAATGAACCATTAGATAATTCATTAATGGCTTTAGCCATTGGGGTAAAACTTTTATCTTCGAATACGCCGACAGCGATTAGGCCCGCGTTTGTATTATCCCAAGAATCATTGGAATTATTTACAGTTGTAATATGTGCCATGATTTTCCTTTTCAAAATTATTATTGAATAAAATTAGACTGAAAATTAAAGGTTCTCGCATATCACTTCCAGTAACATAATCCACATTTTATAGTGTACTAGTTTAGATTAACTTTCCATCTCCTTTCATGGCGTTTATTAACATCAAATCCAAAGAACGGAAACCGGCTGCCTTGCTTTTTTTCATGTTCTTTTCCATCGTATCTGCAACCATCACGGGGGCGTCCGTCAGGGATGCGGTTTTTCTTACCCAATTTGACAAATCTTACCTCCCTCTGATGTTTATTGCCATTGCTGTGGTAATGGCTGGTGTAATCGCACTTTATAAAAAACTCACATCCGGACAGGATCAGGTTTTCGTTATTTCTATTTCAGGAGCCCTGTTTTCAGTCTCCCTTTTCTTCCTGCAATCTAATCTGTCAGGATTGTTTATCCCTGTATTATATATTTGGATGGAAGTGGTGACCGTTCTTTCCATTTTTCAATTTTGGATTTTAGCCGGGGAAATATTCAACGCTAGGCAGGCTAAACGCATCTTCACACTCCTTGGAGCTGGTGGCTCCTTTGCGGGCATGGGTGCGGGATATGGAATCAAACCATTTGTGTCGACTTTTGGGTCTGAGAACCTTTTATTTCTCACCATTTTCTTTATCGGGCTTTCTGTGGTGATGGCTCAAATGCTCCGTCCCTTTCGCATGCCGCATAAACCCAAAAAAGTTAATTCTAAACCAGTGCCTAAATCAAAAACCAAATTTGAACCTTATTTAAAGTCAATCGCACTGCTTATTGGATTGGCTGCATTCGTTTCCAAGATTGTTGATTATCAATTTAAAATGATGGCAGCAGACGCCTTCCCAAATCAAAATGATCTGGTAAGTTTTTTCGGGACCTATTATATGTCCACCGGCGCGGCAACCTTGATTATGCAATTTTTTGTAACGGGATTCATCTTAACACGATTTGGAATTCTCGCAGGATTGCTTGTCCTTCCCATTTCTTTGGCTATCGGTTCGTCTGGATTTCTTGCCATTGGAACCTTATCTGCTGTATTTATCGCAAAATTTTCAGATCAAGTTTTCAAGTTTTCTACAAACAATGCAGTCCAGGAGATCCTTTGGCTCCCCGTAGCACCAGAGAAAAAGAAACGAGTCAAACCCATCATTGATGGTACCATTCGTTCCGGGCTAGAAGGGTTAGCCGGTGTACTGATCTTTGCCCTGGTCTCCTTCAAACTCGTGCCGCAGGATAATATCCATTGGCTCAGTTTACTTGTTATTTTGGGCGTTCTTTTTTGGCTTTGGAATAGTTTTAGGCTGAAAGATGGCTATGTGAATTCCCTCATGAAAGCCATAGAGAATCGGCAACTGAACCTGGATGATGTAGAGTTTGATATCAATGATTCCCATATTGTTGACACAATAGATAAAACTCTCAAAGAAGATGATGAATTAAAACAGCTTTTTGCCTTGGATCTACTTTGGACACTCCCCCTTCATCCCTGGAAAAATACGCTGCAACATTTATTCCATCATGGGTCTAATCAGATCCAAAGAGCCGTGCTGGAATTGGCATGGCATCAACCGGGAATAATTACTGATCAATTGCTGCTGAATTCGATCAATGAAGAGTCGGAATTAGCCCCCTTTGCCATTTCCTGTGCCGGAGAACGCATGATTCCAGACCTCGCAGATAAAGTATCCCACTTTT
>CAJWPW010000141.1 GCA_913045415.1 uncultured Fidelibacterota bacterium
TTTTATTAATTTTTTCAAGATTATTTATGTCCAAGCCCACTTTAGATAAAGCCTATAATCCTGCAGCCGTAGAAGATAAATGGTATGACCATTGGAGCACACGGGGTTATTTCCATGCAGATGCCCATTCTGAAAAAGAGCCTTATACGATTGTAATACCGCCACCCAATGTAACAGGTATGCTCACGGTTGGACATGTACTGAACAATACGATCCAAGATATTCTCATCCGTAAAGCCAGAATGGAAGGGAAAGAGGCTTGCTGGATACCTGGCACAGATCATGCATCCATTGCCACAGAAGCCAAAGTGGTGTCAATGTTGCAGGAAAAGGGAATCAAAAAGGAAGACTTATCGAGAGAAGAATTCTTGGAATATGCATGGGAGTGGAAAGAAAAATATGGTGGCATTATTATTCGTCAATTAAAAAAATTGGGGTGCTCCTGTGATTGGGAACGAGAGCGTTTTACCATGGACGAAGGGTACACCAAAGCAGTTCTTACGGCATTCGTGAAGCTTTATGAAAAAGGTCTTATCTATAAGGGCTATCGCTTAGTGAATTGGTGTCCTGTATCTAAATCTGCCATTAGTGATGAAGAAGTAATTCATAAGGAAAAGAATGGACACCTTTGGCATTTTCGTTATCCCATTACAGGTTCTCAGGAATATTTAGTTGTGGCCACGACACGACCGGAAACAATGTTAGGCGACACAGCTGTAGCCATTCATCCTGAAGATGTTCGATATCAACATTTAATTGGTAAAACAGTTACTTTACCTTTGGTAGAGAGAGAGATCCCCATTATTACTGATGAGTACGTGGATCCAGAATTTGGGACCGGATGTGTGAAGGTGACCCCGGCTCACGATCCCAATGATTTTGTCATGGGTGAACGGCACGATTTGGAATTCATTAATATTATGAATGACGATGCTTCCCTGAATTCCAATGTACCGGATAAATATGTTGGGTTATCACGAGAAGATGCACGCAAAGTAGTTTTGGCGGATTTAGAATCAGGAGGGCTTTTAGACAAAATAGAGGATTATGTGAATAAAGTGGGTTATTCCGAACGGGGACATGTTCCCATTGAATCTTATATGTCGGAGCAATGGTTCATGAAAATGAATAACTTGGCAAAACCTGCTATGGATGCGGTGAATAATGGAGACATAAAGTTTCATCCCGAACATTGGACAAAGACTTATAACCACTGGATGAAGAATATCAAGGATTGGTGTATCAGTCGGCAATTATGGTGGGGGCATCAAATTCCGGTTTGGGTTCACAAAGAAGATTCAAAAAATATTCATGTGTCAGTTGATGGCCCGGAAGACCCAGAAAATTGGGATCGCGATCCGGATGTTTTAGATACTTGGGCGAGTTCGTGGCTTTGGCCCATGGCTGTCCACACTTGGCCGGAACACGGACATGATTTGAAGAAATTTTATCCAACAAATGCGTTGGTAACAGGCCCAGATATTATCTTTTTCTGGGTGGCCCGCATGATCATGACCGGATATGAATTTATGGATGAGCTTCCATTCAAGGATGTTTATTTCACATCAATCCTTCGAGATGAGACGGGCCAGAAATTGAGCAAATCACTAGGAAATTCTCCCGATCCGTTTGATTTATTTGATGAATTTGGTACCGATGCAGTTCGATTCGGTATCATGCTTATGGCACCTCAAGGGTTGGATGTTTTATTCTCTAAAGACCGATTAGAGATTGGACGAAACTTTATGAATAAACTGTGGAATGCCTGTCGGTTTGTTCAGATGAATATTCCGGAAAATTGGGATGAAGAAGTCAACTTAGATGGGCAAGACTTAAACCTTCCGGAGAAATGGATCTTGAGCAGACTTTCAAAAACTATCGATGATTATAATCGTCAATTAGATCGTTTTTATTTTAATGAAGCTGCAAAAGTATTATATGATTTTACATGGAATGATTTTTGTGACTGGTATGTGGAAATTGCTAAAACACAATTTTATGGAGATGATGAATCCAAAGCAGATATTGCCAGAACCGTTTCACTGAAATGTATCCGGGTCGTATTAGCCATGCTTCATCCATATTCCCCATTCATCACGGAAGAATTATGGAGCCAATTCAAAAAATCAGAAGCTTCAGATTTAATTATCACACCTTGGCCAGAGAAAGAAACAAATCAAAATAATGATGTAGAAAAAGAAATGGCATTGCTTCAGGAAGTGGTAACAGCGATTCGAAGTATTCGCAGCCGTATGAATGTACCACCATCGAAATACTCTGACTTAGTGGTTCGATGTGATGATGGTCAAGCGTCCTTTCTTGAAAATCATAGCGATTTATTGAAATCTTTGGCACGAATTGGTGAAATGACATTAGGTGCATCTATAGAAAAACCGGGTCAATCCGCCACTGCAGTTGTGGGTGGGATGGAAATCTACATTTTACTAGGAGGATTAGTAGATTTAGATCAAGAAAAAGAACGAATGGGAAAACGGATTAATGAAATTAACCGGTTGATTACTGGAATCAATGGTAAATTATCCAATGATAATTTTGTTAAACGTGCTCCTGAACAGGTTGTGGCAAAAGAAAGATCCAACCTGAAAAAGTTGACCGAAGAATTTGATAAAGTGACAGCAAATTTGGAGATGTTACAATGAAATATACTATTATTTTCTTTTTAACCAGTTTGTTGGTAGGCCAATCGGAAGATGCTACCCTTACCATTTATAAAGATGGAACCGCCCTTATAAAACAGCCCGTTGGTTGGGAAATACCATCCGGTAACAGTTATGTGACTTGGAGTAGTTTACCTAACGGCATTCATAGGGATACACCTTTTTTAAACTTGGAAGGCGCCACTATTATATCTCAAAGATTCAACGATAATATTTTTACTGGCACAGATTATTTCAAGAAACTCAGGGGCGAAAAAATCAAGGTTAAACCCAAAGATGGAAAAGCGGTAGAAGGTATTCTCCTTGAAATTAGTAGTGGATCAGTGACAATATCTAAATCAGGTGGAATTATTTCGTTTAATCGTAATGAATTGGAATATCTGGGAAGTGAGAATAAAGATTTAGACACTCCCACATTTAATCCATTTCTTTCTTGGGATCTTAATTCTGATTCAGACAAAATTATCAAAGGTGAACTAGTTTATAAATCCAATAATTTTTCTTGGGCGACGGTATATCGTTTAAAAATGCTGAATGAAGAAAAGGGAGAATTAATTGCGGAGGCTGTGATATCAAATAATTCAAATATAGATTTTGACGGTGGCAAACTTCAGCTTGTAGAGGGGAATTTAAATAAAGCCGGTAGAAAACCACCAAGGACGGAAAGAATGAATCGTGTTGCCATGGCTGTAGATTCAAATACAAGGCCAATGATGGGAAAAGATGAATTGGGTGATTATTATATTTATACCTTGAATGATACCCATGATCTGGAAGCCAAGGAGAGCATCACAATTCGAATGTATGGCCCTTTGGATATTGGTTATTCCAAAACTTATGTTTTCGAAAATTCTGAACGACGCCAAAAAGAAGAACCTTTGGAAGTTCGGGTCAAGATGGAAAATACTGAGACCAATGGATTGGGCATTTCGCTTCCCGGTGGAAAGGTTGAAATGTATTCCTTTACCCAATCTGGCGGATTGGAATACATCGGCGCAGATAATATGGGACAGGTTCCTAAAGGGCAATCTACCACCCTCACATCGGGTCGGGCTTTTGATGTGATTGGAAAGCGCCGGGTTTTGAATTACGACCGCCAACGAAAAAGCGAAGAAGCAGTCATAGAAATTCAGGTAACCAATGCACGAACCGAATCTGTCAATATTCAACTAGTAGAACATATTAACGGCGATTGGATCGTTAAGCATGAATCTATCAATTATCAAAAGAAAGATGCTTCCACGATTCAATTCCCATTTTCTCTTGGTTCTGGCGAGACCAAGACCGTGACCTATACCTACCGAAAGGAATGGAAATAACGAAAGCGCTGTGTCAAACTTGAAACGACACTAGAAGGGAATTTAATTGGATCCTGCCACACCCATCTCAACTTTAAAAGGGGTTGGCTCCCGCCGTGAACAAGTCCTAAATAATCATGGTATTTTCACAATTCATGATCTTTTATATTATTTTCCAAGAAGACATTTAGATCGCACAACTATTTCGCCTATCCGAAACTTCACAAAGGGCGATGTGGTTACTCTCATTGGAACCGTGGAAACATTTGGCGAAAAGTCCACCCGCCGTGGTAAAATTTTCCAGGTGATTGTCAGTGATGGGACCGGACTTTTAACTCTGACCTGGTTCAACGGTGTTCGCTATATTAAAAACCTTTTTAAAATCGGAGATAAATTAGCCATTCATGGCAAAGTAGATTATTACGGTGGATTTACCATTACTCATCCGGAATTTGACAAACTGGAAAAAGATGATGATCCTATCAGTACGGGGAAAGTCATCCCCCTATATTCACTAACACAGGAATTGAAATCTGGTGGGATAGATCAACGTATTTTGC
>CAJWPW010000142.1 GCA_913045415.1 uncultured Fidelibacterota bacterium
CTTCGGTGCCTTACTCAGGGTCACATAGATCATTCGATTGTACTGGGTATTCACTTTTTCCCCATTCAAACTGAACTGGGTATCATGAGTTTCAAAAGATGAATCAGAATTTTCCGGGTTGATCAATATCCAGGATGAATCAGGATTACTGTAATCGATAGCATTCCCTTTCGAAATATCTTTCTTTGTTCTTTCCTGGTATTGAAAACCGACACCAAAATTATAACCATTGTCAAAAGTATAATTTAATTCCATAGGAATCGTGAATGATTTTGCTACTTGCCACATTTTAGCTTCCACATTAAAGGGATCTGAAAAACTTGTATCAATAGTAACTGTGGAATCAATAATCAGGTAGCCATAAAGGTCAGTAGTATCCTTGACCCAGGATTCTGTAAAAATTTTATTGATTTGCGTTCCATCGAAATAACGCATCGTTTTAAAGACTTCTTGATTACTGCCATGCCCAAGTTTGAAATAAAGATTATCACCCAAGATAAAACCACTTATTTCCTCGTAATTTTCCCAATAGGGAAGTGCAGATGGATTCGAACTGGGTAAAAAGGATTCCAGGGGTTGCTCAACCCAATCAAATTGACTCAGGGATTTCCAATTATTGTTGCGGCTTAAATGACTGTATTGGGCAGAAACGGTAAAGCGGTTAAACAATGAGCCATTCAATTCCACCTGGACACCCCGTTCATCATTAAAATTATAATTATGAGAAACACGGCCCAGAAGTGTTGAGTTTTGTTCCTTGCCCAGGGTCGGCATCATTTGGAGTTCGATCCTATTCCCGTAATCATCTGCAGTAAAATCTGTATGACTTTTATCAAAGGCGTACCTTTTATATTCTGTTGAAAGCCCCCAACTCCCAAGGTAAAGATTCAAATTCCCATAAATACCATGCCCCTTTTTCAAGGAATCATGGGCAACCTCTTGGAAAAAATCAGTTTTTTCTGTAGATATCTTATCCACATACTCAATAAATAGATCTATATTGGTTGCCAGCCATGAGCCATAAATGCCCTTCATTTTATGATTCACATAGGCGTCATCACCAAATAATTTTTGATGGACTTCATTTGACTGAATTTGTGTGAGTCCAAGAGAGAGACTCTTCCATTCATATTGTATTTGATTCCCGGACATGTTATGAGAATTATTATAGTAGGGTTTCCTGAGATCAGATCCAAATAACCATACATTTGAATTTCCGTTTAAATGGCTTGATGACAAGGGGCCATTGGAATATCCAATAAAAAGACCTCGGGTGCCATTATCATAATTGGTTATTTGGTCATCAAATTGGTTTAAAACGAGACCTCTACCCCAAAATTCATAAATATCACCGAACTTGATAGTGAAATCATCTAAAGTATATTCGATCCGAAATTTCCGGATATCATTGATGGGGAACCCTACATCGGGTGGATTTGAATATTCATACTGGACCCATCCTTGCAGGTCATTATAGAAGAAATTGAGATCCAATCGATTTTCGGAATAGGAATAAAAATCGTAGCTATCCCCGTAGTTCGCTGTGAGGGCCGCATTGAAATCGATATCATTTGCAACAAGAACAGAGCAAATAGTTAAGCACAATATAATTTTTTTCATGCTATGATTCAGACGCTTGGGATTCAAGGATTAATTTTATTTGTTTTTCAATTTCAATTTCTTCCCCGGGGATAAAGCCTTGATGCCGCCATTTTATTTCGCCGCCTTTATCGATGAGGATTAATGTCGGCATGACCATTCCGTTGAGTTTTTGTGCAATTTTCTGGTTTGGATCGAGCCCGACAAAAAACTGATGGTTTTGACTGCGAATATAAGACTTTACTTTGCCTAATGAACGTGGTGTATCCTGGTTGATCATTAAAACTTTGAAACCTTGGTCAGCATAATCCTGGTGATATTGATCTAAATATTTCATCACTTTTTTACAAGGTTTGCACCAAGTTGCCCAAAAATCAATCATGAGCGGGCCATCTTCGACCAACTCATGTATAGAAACTTTGCTACCATCCAATAATTTTAATTTAATATCCGGGATCTTGCTCCCCAAATCACTATCAGTGGCAAACATCACACTTTTGGACAGAAACAATAGCGTGAATAAATATTTTCTCATGAAGATTTCCTTGAAATCATTAAAATTGGGTACATTGTCTACTCATAATTTTAACTTGGTTTGATTTGATTATACTCAACAATGTTATGAAGACCGTTTTAAAAGAAAAGCCGGTGGACACCACCGGCTTTTTAATTAAAAATAATTGCTTTTGGAATTAATTATCGCCATTAAGAATGGATTGAAGCAGGTACCAAATATCCACAAGGTTTAAATTCCCATCACCATTTATATCCATGATTCCCGCGGCACAATCACTATACTCATTGCTTTCCAAAAAATCAACATAGGTTAAAAGATCAAAAATATCGACAACAGGATTTCCGGCCGTACCATCCCAATTAGACCAATCGGTATCGCCATTGATATTTCCTAAAACGTAAACATTGTCGTTACATGCGTCACAGACATCCCCTATGCCATCGCCATCCACATCAGACTGATTCGGGTTATGTACATCAATGCAATTGTCATCCCCATTTAAGATACCGTCATTATCAACATCAGGATTCATATCATTAATATTGATTTGGTTTACCTGATAGATCTGCTTCGGGTTTCCATAATTCTGGACGATAGCAATAATCTTTACGCTGTCCGAAACCCAGGCATCACTGACATCAAAAGTTCCGGTAAATGTTTGGGATTCTCCGCTTGAACTAATAGTTAGATCTAAACCATCAGTCGTAATCCAGTTTCTGGCAACATTCCTGGCATTATGATAAATCCCCACGGCACCCCAATAAGACCAGATATTATCCTCAACCACAAAAATATCAACTTGTTGATTCGTCGAACTCATATCTGCGTCCATCGTTACAGTCACATCATAGGTCACTTCATCATTTTCCTGATCAAACATGCCATTGATCTCTATTTCATAAGGGGTTTCATCCCCCGACATGCCGTTATAAATATTCATAAAGTTATTATACATAGGTTCCCAGTTACCATTAGGGTAACCACCTACAGTTGACTCCACACCGTTCCATTGGGTATGTGGAATGCCTCCCACACCATACATTCCACCACGTTGACTATATTCCGATGGAAGGTCGAAATCGGAACCGCCTGGTGTATAGCCAGGATTATGCCATTCAATATTGACTAAAGTTTCCGGAAACTCATTTAACATTTCTGAAATCGCGAAACTCGCGGACGGACAGTATGGTCAGTTGAGACCGGTAAAATCTTCTACAAAGACCTTTTGAGATGAACGAGATGCTGTTTCAACGATAGTACGTAATTCATCTATGGCTAAATCGAGGGGATCCATCCTTTGCGCAATTGGCAGGGATATTGCTAAGAGTAATAATATTTTTTTCATGATTTGGATATCTCTAAACTTTTTTTGATAGTAATACTGGTTATGAATTAACTAGGGCAAATTTAGATAAACTTTGATATGGCTATGAAAATATTTTTTAAATAAATGTTTAATGGATTATTTCCTATTCTCATAAAGTATAATCCCCTACAGTTGTATCAAAGAAGCGGATCTAGGAAAGACTTAAGCTCACTTTCATTAACGAACTTAACGCTAACATTACTCAAAGATTCAACATCTGCTACTGGAAGTATAAATTCATAAACAGCTTGGATTTCTACCGTTTCCATAGCCACCTGCATGGACCACCCGCCAATCGCAAAATCAATGAGAGGCGAAAACTGATGTTGAGGAACATACAAAACTTTATTACTGGTTTTGGTATGCCAATAGGAATCTGGTGTATCCGCTACCACGATCAATGTATTCCTGTTTTGATCCAAAATTCGAATCACGGGTATAATCCGAAATGCCCCCGTTTTAATTAATTCAACGTGTTTTTTAGGAAAATTGAACGAATTTTTATCAAAATAAAAGATCGATAACGTCCCATTTTGTTCTAGACCCGTGTAGGGAAGTGTTCCAAGCATATCTTTAATGATCTTATCTTTCAATTTGTAAATAATCGGAAAACGAACTGTCATATAAAGTTCATCGTCTTCGTAGTATTCAAATTCAGGACGCTGTAATTCCACATCATAAGGATTCGTAAGGAGTTGATCCAGAACCGCGGATAACATTTGCGTGTTTGAAGCATTTTCAGGATTATCTTCAAACTTCCTATCAACATCAAAATCCATGGTCCATTCACCTGCATCAAACCGAGGAACATCCTTTTTCGGTTGATCTTTATTTCTCACGCGAGCCCCCAAAAGGACATCCATGGATGCTTCCAATTCTGCGATTTGCTGATCCAAATTAGAGACTATTTTTTCAGATTCAAGTGAAACGGAATGTCGCTTTACTTGAACCTTTGGCTCAGAAAAGGCCGGGAAGGGCGAAACTTTCGCAACTGGTTGGCTT
>CAJWPW010000143.1 GCA_913045415.1 uncultured Fidelibacterota bacterium
GTCAAATTTCCCTTATAAGCTTGGGAAATGGATTCGTTAATCCGGGTTTGGAGCCCTGTGTCCATAAGAGAAATTAATGGAGAGTCTTTATGAAAATTGAAGACAAATTGATTATTAAAAAAATATTTAATCTTGAATCCATCGTATTTTTTACTTAATAAAGATTGAACGCTTTAAACTGTGATTAAAATTTTATATTAATTCAGGGAAGATTTTCAAAAAATAACAAATTTCATTAGCCTAAAATAAATACTCTCTTTTTACCATCTATTTATGGTATAATTTTATGTGCCTCAAATGGAGGACACTGAAGATATTTATGGATGCATTAAACAGAATCAAATTTTTAGAAGATAGGCTTCACCGCTTAAGCGAGATTGGCATGGCTCTTTCCACGGAAAAGAATACCGATCGTTTGTTTGAGATGATCTTGGAAGAAGCTAAGGCGATTACCCGTGCGGATGGCCAAACTCTCTATTCTATGAATAAAGATGGGAACCTGAAATTTGAAATAATGCGTAATGATACCATGAATATAAACATGGGGGGAACATCTGGGATAGAGATCCCATATTATCCAGTTAAACTTTGGATCGATAAACAAACACCCAACAAACAGAATGTTTCAGCTTATGTTGCACTCGCCCAAAAGACAGTCAATATCCATGACGCGTACGAAGAAGAAGGGTTTGATTTTGAAGGGACCAAGAATTTTGATGAAAAATCCGGTTATCGTTCCAAATCTTTTTTAACGGTTCCCCTGAAAAATCATGAGAATGAGATCATTGGTGTTATGCAGCTGATCAATGCTCGGAATGACCACGATGAGGTCATCTCATTCAACGAGGAAATGCAGGAACAGTTAGAATCATTGGCATCTCAGGGTGCCGTGGCTTTGACCAATAAGCGCTTGGTGGAGGAACTCAAGACACTCTTCGAAGCATTTATCAAATTGATTGCCACCGCCATTGATAAAAAATCTGAATACACCGGCGGCCATTGTAACCGTGTTCCGTTGATTACCATGATGCTGGCAGATTCGGTAGCTGAAATGACTGAAGGAAAATATAAAGATTTTTCCATGGGCGAGGATGAACGGTACGAGTTATACATCGCCGCTTGGCTCCATGATTGCGGGAAAGTGGCTACACCGCCCCATGTGGTGGATAAAAGTACAAAACTTGAAACAATTTTTGATCGTATTGAATTGGTTAAAACGCGCATGGAACTCTTAAAACGGGATGCGGAAATCGCTTTTTTAAAACGGCAATTCAATGGACTAAAATCCGACACATTCGATGAAGAGTACAAAGAGACCGTTCGCCAAATAGAAGAAAATATGGCATTTTTAGAAACGTGTAATGTTGGAGGTGAATTCATGAAACCAGACCTTCAAGATCGTGTAAACTCTATTGGGGAACAACAAGTCCATTTATATGGAACAGACCAAAATTTTCTATCAAATGAAGAAATAGCGAATTTGAATATTCCTAAGGGAACACTTTTGCCAGAAGAAAGGGAGATCATCAACGACCATATTGTCATCACCATCGAAATGTTGGAGCAGTTACCCTATCCAAAACACCTAAAAAATGTGCCGGAATTTGCTGGGGGTCACCATGAGAAGATGGATGGTACCGGTTATCCCAAAGGGTTGAAGGCGAATCAGATGTCAACCCAGGCCAAGATAATGGCTATCGCAGATATTTATGAAGCACTCACTGCAGCGGATCGGCCTTACAAAGACGGAAAAAAATTATCTACTGCCATGCGCATTATGGGCTTTATGAAAAATGATTACCATATCGATGTGGACTTATTTGAGATTTTTGTGAAATCTGGAGTCTATAAAAAATATGCGGAGGACTATGTTGCCAAAACGCAGATTGATGATGTGGATGAGGAGGTTATCCTGGAACCATGAATCATTTAACTTCGTTGAATTATAACCAATTGAAAGAACAATTGATATCCCTCATGGATATTGTGGTACACCATTTGAAAAATGAACCGGATGTGGACAAATTTCTAGATGAAACGGATCTTTTTGATGAGTGGGAGGAAGCACTTCCGGAAGCAGAATACCCAATTTTTGTCATTGCTGTATTGAATAATACACGACGGGATGCCATTATGGACACAATTATTAATGCCATCTTAAAAAAAGATGACCACTCTAATCATCCCGAAAAAAGTTCATTCAAGCCCGAAGCGGCAAGATCCCACGTTGGAGAACATCCTTTCAATTGATTAATTCCCAGATTGTTCTCTTCAATCTCTTGAATTAAATTTGCTTCTATGACACCTGATATTGCTATTGTAATTGGCTTACTTGCCTTGGGGTTTATCCTATTTGTGACCGAGATCTTCTCAATCGATGTTACGGCCATGATTCTTCTCTCTATCCTGTTCTTGTTTGGATATTTGACTCCGGAGCAGGCTATCTCTGGTTTTTCAAATCCTGCAGTGCTTACCATTGCTTTCCTGTTTATTTTGAGTCATGCTCTCCAGAAAACAGGTATTCTTGAGTATCTTGTTATTCGGATCAATAAGATTGCAGACCGCTCTAGACTCCTGGGAAGAGCCGTTTATTTATTCACCATTGGTTTGGCTTCAGCAGTTGTGAACAATACAGCTGTGGTTGCAATTTTTATGCCGGTAACAATTCGGTTGGCTCATAAATATAAACTGAGCCCATCCAAAATGTTGATACCATTGAGCTATGCTGCTATACTGGGTGGTACGCTCACTTTAGTGGGGACATCCACAAATCTACTGGTGAATTCAATTTACGTTTCTGAACCAAATGTTGAACCCATGGGTATGTTTGAATTTGCTCGATATGGTGTAATTCTAATGTCCATCGGATTACTCTATATTCTTTTTATTGCGCCCAAATTATTACCATCTCGAACTGTCACATCCAGTTTAACAAAGAGTTATCACCTGGGTGGATATTTGACTGAAATGAAAATCAAGGAAGAGTCACCATTGGTGGGGACAAGTTGTTTAGACCGTGGCATCAATAAACATTACGATGTGATGGTTTTAGACATTCTTCGAGATGAGAAAATGATCACATCCAATATTCGCCAGACAACACTGAAAGCAGGTGATATTCTGTTTGTCCGGGGAACCTTGGACAATTTTCTCAGCATGAAAGAAGTGGAAAAAATTACTTTATTAACTGACGAAAAATTGACGCAACAGGAATTAGAACAACAAGATAATGTATTGGTGGAATGTTTGTTGACAGAACAATCGGATTTAGTTGGCCATAGTTTGATGACGTTAAATTTTCGCCGGCGATTCGGCACATTCATTCTAGCCATCCGTCGAGAAGGTATCATTTTTCGGAAAAAGGTCGCACATATTGTTCTCCAAGCATTTGATACGTTTTTAGTATATGGTCCATCCAATAAGGTAAATGAATTATCCAAAGGTGGAGACTTTATCGTATTGGGAGAAGTGGAAGCAAAATTGCGAAAACAACGATTCTGGTGGATGTCCATTGTGGTAGTTTTGGGAGGGATTGGATTGGCCGCTGCGGGCATCATGCCAATCATGAGCGGAGCCATGATCGGTGTTGTCTTATTACTGGCTATTAAGGTTATTACACCCCAGGAAGGATACCAATCCATCCATTGGCAAGTGATTGTTCTTATTGCTGCATTGATTCCGGTAGGTATTGTTATAGAATCATCTGGTGCAGCAGAATGGTTAGGCGGTTTTATTTCTTCAGCCGCACGTATGGCTCCTATTGAATGGCAAGCGCATGCACTTTTAGCATTGATATATTTGATCACTATGATCTTGACAGAAGTTTCGTCCAATGCTGCTACAGCGATTATTATGACTCCCATAGCTCTAGCTGTAACACAGCAAATGGAATTTGAACCTAGAGCATTCATTTTTGCCGTGGCATTTGCAGCATCTGCTTCATTTATTACACCGGTTGGATACCAAACCAATTTGATGGTCTATGGTCCGGGTGGATACAAATTCAGTGATTATATCCGAGTTGGATTTCCATTGGCATTGATATTTTGGATCACCGCTGTTTACTTTTTACCGATTCTTTGGCCCATTTAAAAATGAAATTATTTTTTATCATCGCTACAACAGTATTTGCGCTAAACTTTCTATGGAGCTGTGTAAAAAATAATCCTGAAACCATTCCAACCCTAAGTAGTCATCAAGGTGAAAAGTTGTTATCTAATCATAATTATATTTTCATTGATGTGCGGACACAACAGGAATATGATACTGGCCATATTCCCAATTCGACCCATATTTCCGTGGAATCACTTGAGTCAAGAATCGATGAAATTGAAAAGTTCAGAGAAAAGAAAATTGTCGTGTATTGCCGCAGCGGAAACCGATCTTCAAAAGGAACAAAAATTTTAAATAAATATGGGTTTGAAGCTGTGAATTTGTCTGGCGGAATGCTTCAATGGAAAGGTCC
>CAJWPW010000144.1 GCA_913045415.1 uncultured Fidelibacterota bacterium
CTTCCCTGTTATAAATATAATCCACCATGAGAGCTCCCACCTGTCCAAGGCTTTCTTCGCTACAATTTTCCGGAATATCATTCAAGGTATGCCAAAAATTGGCATAGGAATTGGGATATTTGAAATCGATTATATCAATAGAAGGAATTCCAGCAATTTCATTCAATGGAATATGATCATCGTAAATGGCATAATCTACCCTACCTATAAAAGCATCGAGTCCCATATCTTTTGCGCGATCCCAAAGATGTCGAACAAGTTTAGGGTGGTATTCCAATGAATATCGTTCAATAGGAAGCACCAATTGCTTATCGCCAACCATATCCAAATTGATCGCCTCATCCGGACGGGGGATGGGCAAATTTTTAGCAAAAAATCTTGAGCCTTGACAATAGGTTGAATTTTCTCCAGGGACCCCCAGATCTTCACCATCAAAAAAGACAAGATTTACACCAATAGGGGGAGGATTTTCTCCCATTATTTTTGCTAATTCTAATAGAATCGCCACGCCGGATGCACCATCATTTGCCCCAATGATGGGTTGGTCTCGGTCTTGCCGTAAATCTTCTTGGTCTGCCCAAGGTCGTGTATCCCAATGGGCAGAAATAACAGTCTGAAATTCTGAATCCGGGTTAAAGCGGGCAATGATATTTTGCAAATTATACTGTTTGTTATATCGCCGTTCTTGATACGAAAAATCTTGCAAAATGATCTCATTAGCAGATTGATCTAACTCAGTAATCAAATAATCAAGGCAAGCATAATACCCATCTGAGCCAGGATTTCTTGGGCCGAAATCACATTGAGCAACTAAATAGGAAAACGCATGGTCCTCATCGAATCGGGGCACATTTGATTGACACCCTAAAAAAATGAGGGTTAGGAATAAAGAATTAGGAAATATTTTTTTCATATTATCCAGAGATTGCCAAATTTACATCAAATCCAAAATCCCGATCTATTTTACGACCAGTTGTTCTGGTAGCACTTTCACGATATTCATAACGCAGTCCACCACTCACTTTTGTTGAAAATTGATAGGACACTCTCAAACCTGCTTTCCAGCTTTCAGAAAAGGAACCCACTTCTAAATTCACTTTGTCACCTGATCGTTCTTCTTGGCTCTCATTCAGGTCAAAATTTAAGGTAAAACTCATGGTATTGTTCATATCCACATCACCATAAAATGGAACAGGTATTTTTATTCCGCCTCGATGGGTGTAGGTACCGGTTGATGTATAACTATTATCTTTATTAATGGTTAAACCTGTTGGAGATTCATCCAATGATTTATTTCGATTGTGCCTGAAAGTAACAGAAACATTTCCCTTCCAGGTCATATTCATCCCAATAAGAGGTGAAAAATTTCGATTGATTCGTGAAGACCGTTCATTTTCTTTATAATCTTCAGCGAATGTACCAAAATTGTAAAAATTCATTTGCTCGGGAGAAATATCTTCAAACTGCCAGGATCGTGTTTCTTTCCCAGAATAACTGTGTTCCAAGGATGCAGATTTGGCCACCCATTTTATTATAGGCCACTTTTCCAATCCACTCATCCGAAAACTCCAGCCCGGGAAAGGTAATCCCACATCCAGCAAATCTCCATATGCAAAATAATCTCTTGTCATGGAAAGTTGTTCTAATCCGGTGCTGGACCGAGTGGTGGTAAAATTTTGAGAAAAATTTGTGCTGATAGTCAAAGAACGGCTGATTTTGAAACCGGTTCTAATCGATCCATCTCGTTTATGGTCCCAATTCCCAAGATTACTACCCACTTCAGCTGATTGATCTAAGCCGTGTTCAGGTACCCAACCAAATTTGTAACCGGTTGGCACGTCTCCCAAAACCTGGTTTGCAGACCGATTCAAGTTTTCGGAATAGCTCACGGAAATTGGATTGATTTTTTTAAATAGGCCGTGAACTAGATTCAGGGGATTCAAATTTGGTTTTTTGGTTTTCTTATCCTTGGAATCTTCAGGTTTTTTCTCACTTTTAGACTTTGATCTTGATCCTCGCGACCTCCCTCCAGTTTTCCCTTTTGAAGATGATTTTGGTTTATAGATCAATTCAACTAATTGGACCGGTGTTAATGAAAAATTAGTTCCAAACCTTAGTTGGGTGCTGATATTCTGCCCTTCTCGGGATAAATCATCAGACCATCGAAAATTTGCTGTATAATTAAAGGACGGTTTCAACCATTTCATTATGCCAGGGTTGAAAGTCGTATTAAAACTTTCTGTTGTTTGGGTTACAGTACCTGGATCCAGGTCGCGCAGGGCAGTCCAGGCATACCCTCTGAAATCATTGAGCTTACTTTGACCGCTCCAAGCATATTTCGCTGATAAGCCATTGGTAAATTTGTAATCCAGATTCATAGTTCGATTCAAACCAAAATTGTAGGTTTCAGGACTGCGATCACCTGAGCGTGGTTGGTTCCAGTTTAATTTTTCATTCAAATTAAGTCCCGTTTTAAATGAGCTTGGCGTATAAAAGATCTGGAAATCACTAATAGATTTTCCCAAAATTGGTACATCTTTCGTCCAGGTGAATGGTTTGATGTAATTATTTCGCCCGAAGGGAATACTGTAGGAAAATTTTCCTGTGTAAGATTCTGTCCGCTTTTCTTGATAGGTTATATCGGATGATTTGGATTGCGATGCGCTGAAACTCGCAGAGATTTTATCTATGGTATATTTCAATAATTGATTATCTGATTTTCCGGTCTTTTTCAATGATGTACTTAATGAAATAGATTCAGTCAATATCATTATGGAATCTGGTGTATTGTTTTGATCAACTAATATGTCCTCCCCTGAAAAATATTTCGGGCGACTTTGATTCCGGGTCAATGACCCACTCAATGGGATTGATATTCCCCATGATCTGGGTAATAATCGATGTAAATCCATTTTTCCCGATACGTTCAGGTTTTCTGAAGTATTTGTTCCCTTTGAAACCCGTTCCTGTAATCGGTGATATTCCGCATCTTGCCGGCTATAAACAACTGTTGCCGACCCTAAATCTGACAAATTAAACTTGGATTGAACCCGCATGGCCATCCCTTTTTCTTTCTTCACACCACTGAGTCTTAATTCATCAAGCCATACCTCTCCTGTAATAGGTTCATCCCCAATATTTTTTACACCTACGGAAAAATATTGAAGTCGATTCAAAGCAGGTTTCCCCACAATGCGCACTCTTTTTCCGGTTAATTGACCTTCTGCATCCGTAAAGTAATATTCCCGAACATCAGCCGAATCTAATAAAATGTCCGTCTCACGAGTTTTTTTAATCTTGGATGTATCCGCTTGTTTTAAAGCAGTCAGCCAATCTAGATCAATATTAAAACTATTTCTTTTATCATCTTCATCCCATCCATTATAAACAGGTTTAGTGATCTCATAATATGCATCACCCAATCCAAATTTAAGAAAGACTTCCACATCTGTTTCTAACGAAGTGATCCATGGACTGTTTCCATGCACATACATTTTCATAAAGTCATAGGTCATGAAACTTCGTTTTTGATTATCATTTAAGGTGTAAAGCGTTTTTTGGGCGACTCCCGTTGCTTTCGATGGAAGATTATCAAATTTTAAAACAAGAGATTGTTCTTTTGACCTAATCTCATTCAACCGATCATATTCTCCTTTTACACCTTTGGGTGGGATGTAGTCTGCATTGTCCTCAGTATTAACAACTGCAACTTGGAATGTGGGATCGTCATCATCGTCCCTGCCATAAATATTCCCAAGTAGCTGATTAAAAAAAATCGATGTATCAGCAGGACTCGTATCCAACCCAACAATGCCTTTTTCTTGCCATTCATTCCCCACTATCTCCATTTTAGCAATTTGAAGTTGTTTTTGAATCGAGTCTAATCCAGTAATAGCCAGGCGAACATACCTGATCTCATTCCATTCAATATTTTTCACTTGTTTAAAATCTGAAAGAGGTACGCGAAAAAGACGCCACCCTGTTGGTATTCCATTTTTCTCAGTTTCGCCTGCAAGGTAGGTGGTATCCATCAACATAAAGTTTGTGGAAAAATAATCATTTGTTTTATCCAAGAAAGTAGAACGATCCAAATCTTCTGTATCAGGATATTTTCCACCTTCCTGGATCTTGTTTCCTGTACCATTTCCTTCTGTTCCATTTACTTGAGTATAATCCGAATTATTATTTTGGTCATAATTCCAATTATCACCATTGGGGTCTTGAGAATCAACATCACTCGAAGCATTGATTATGTCCATTTCTCCAGAAATGAGATAGTCATTGTAAGTCCCACTTTCAAGGCATCCACCCCAGCCATCTTCTGTTTCGTCAAAACAGCCATCTAGTCCTGTATCTTCAGCATCTTCTAAAAAACCGTTTCCCAATGACAATCCAGCACCAGGGACATCTTCAGTATTGAGTTGACCATTTCCATCCATATCTTCAGATATTT
>CAJWPW010000145.1 GCA_913045415.1 uncultured Fidelibacterota bacterium
AATGGCTATAGGCAGTACATTATTTTCATATTCGTTTAAAAAATGAGTTACTGTTTTTTTATCAGATTTTGATTTCAAATAGTCTAATCTGGATTTTATTAATTCTGTGGCTCGGACATCCCATTCAAATTCACGATCTGCGGCTGAATGAAAAAAACCATCCAGTGAATGACTTAACGTTCCTAAAAATAGCCCCAACTTTTCATGGGCGGCATTACTCACTAATGAATCTTTTAAAAATTGTCCGTCTAAGTATTCGACCAAGCGAACAAAGTAAGTTTTTCCATCCTTATTAAACTCTTTTATTTCACCAATTTGTAGAGGAATGCCCAGATTCGGTTCTCGTGATTTAATATATAGGGTCGCCTTATTTTGTAATTCCAGGATTTCAGATTGCTCAGCCGGATTAGATATCTTTAAAATAAATTTTTGATTTGATTCAGATTGGATAAGAAAATTCTGATCCCGATCACTATATAGGTTTATTACTTTTCCAGATAAGTCAAAATTAATTAATAGATATTTTTCTATATCTTGTATGGAAAAATTAGGTGGATTGGTTGAAAAAACAGAAGTCATGAAGTTAAAATTAATATAAATGATCCATCTAAAAAGTAAAAAATATTCAATTTATACTTTTTATTTAGATTTATGACTGACTGTAACACTATGAAACATACCTTTTGGTCAACATTGTAATAATATGTGACACTTTTAAATTTTATGTTTAAGTTTGAATAATTCGAGGTAAGGGAATCGCTGGCTAAACTCTGGCGTTTCCCCATTTTTTTAAATATGTCAGAGAATAAACAAAAATCTGTGCTCATTATTGAGAATGATGATGCAATCTTGAGCAGTTTATCCAACAGGTTCAAACAAAAAGATATGTTGGTCATAACTGCAAAAGACGGGTATGAAGGCTATACCCGTGCCTGCAAGGAATCACCTGATTTGATCGTATCTGAGACACTTCTACCTAGCATGAATGGTTTTCGTGTTGCTCGGCTTTTGAAATTTGATGAACGGTTTAAAGACACTCCACTCATTCTCATCACCAGTAACAATGTGGACTCGGTTCAGGATTTATTTAAAGCAAGCGGTGCAGACCAAATATTAGGAAAACCATTTCGATTTCGTGACCTTATGGAAATAATGGAAGGGGTTGAAATAGCATGACCACAATTCCAGATCCCATGGCCTTCTTTTTCCTAATTATTCTAGGCGCTTCCTTTGGTAGTTTTTTGAATGTTGTAATACATCGAGTGCCGGGGAAAATGAGTTTGATCAAACCTGCATCCCATTGCGACTCTTGTAAAACACCCATTAAACCCTTTGATAATATTCCCATCCTGAGTTATTTAATTTTGAGAGGTAAATGCCGTCAGTGTGGAGTCTCTTTCTCAAGCCGCTATGCTTTAGTAGAAGGACTCACGGCTGGCTTAACGGTTTGGCTTTTTATTATTTTTGGCATCAACGAAAAATTTTTCATGTATCTTATTTTAACATATCTTTTGATCGCCATCACCTTTGTTGATATAGATCATTTTATCATCCCAAATGGATTTGTGCTCTTTGGTCTCGCAGTGTTAATTGTAGGGCTTCCTATGGACTGGCTCCCGATAGATTGGGAAGATGGGGTATCGGGGGCATTTGTTTTTGCAGGATTTTTATTTGCTATTGGATTGATTGGTCAATTTATCCTGAAAAAGGAGAGTATCGGATTTGGAGATATTAAGCTAGGACTGGTTCTGGGAGGATATCTTGGTGTTGAGTATTCAGTATTGGCCTTGTATTTAAGTTTTGCAATTTCTGCCATTTTCGTATTTATCATGCTGGGATCCAAAATGATCTCCAAAAGCCAGAAAATTCCATTCGGCCCCTATTTGGCCGGCGGCACACTTTTATCAATTTTGACCACCACACCCACCGGCGGGAATTACATCATCGACTGGTATTTCTCCACCATGTTTTGATGGCTATTACCGGAAAACATTCACTCGGGCAATTACTCATTCAGGCTGGAAAGATTGATGAAGATCAACTCCAGAAAGCGTTGACCATCCAAAAAGAAAAGGACGTGTATATTGGTGTTATTTTCAGGGAATTGGGATACTTGGATGAGCGAGAATTGAATCGGTATGTCAGTCAGCAATTAAAAATCCCCTATCTATCTTTGGGACACTATGATGTAGATAAAACCATTATGGGTCTTATCCCGGAACGAACCATTCGCTCCAAAAAATTTCTCCCCTTATTCAGGTTGAATAATACGTTAAATATTGCTGTATCCGATCCGCTGGATGCGTCACCTATCAATGCCGCTAGGGATGAAACCGGGCTTAAAATAGAGCCTGTGATCGTGACAGAAACGGAAATTGAAAATGCCATTGATCTTTATTACGGTATTTCCGGTTTTGTGGATGTGGGTTCATCGGATGATGAAGTGACAGAAATATCTGATCTGTTTGATGAAACAAGAATTGTTGAATTAGTGGACAGTATTATTACTCAAAGCCAACGGTACCGCTGCTCAGATATTCATGTAGAGCCGCGGGAAAATGATATCCGGGTACGGTTTAGAATTGATGGTCGCTTACAAGATTTCCAAGTCTTGCCCAGAGATATTCATACTGCTCTTGTATCCCGGCTCAAGATTATGTCAAATATGGATATTGCTGAAACACGGCGCCCCCAGGACGGACGTATCTTATTCAATTCTTCCAATGGCCGATTAGATCTTCGTATTTCCACTTACCCTACGCTCTACGGAGAAAAAACAGTACTTCGTTTATTGAATATTTCGGAAGCACTCCATTCATTAATAGATCTAGGGCTTGAAGAGGATTCCGAAAAGAAATTCAATACCATGCTGGTTGGTGGACAAGGGATCATCCTGGTTTCCGGACCCACGGGTAGCGGTAAAACAACCACTCTCTATTCCACCCTGCATAAATTAGAAAGACCGGATGTGAATATTGTTACAGTAGAAGATCCTGTTGAATATGATCTGGGGAATATCAACCAAGCCCAAGTGAATAGAAAATCTGGCGTTACATTTGCGTCTGCCTTGCGATCCATTTTGCGACAAGATCCGGATATCATCATGGTAGGCGAGATTCGGGACGAGGAAACGGTGGAATTAGCCATTCGTGCGGCATTGACCGGACACATGGTATTCAGCACAATCCACACCAATGATGCCGCTTCCGGGTTTACGCGATTATTGAATTGGGGCGTAGAACCATTCCTTATTGCTTCCACAGTGAAATGTATATTAGCGCAACGGCTGGTACGTCGGATCTGTAAGGAATGTCGCGTACCCTATTCTCCAACCCCAGATGAATTGCAGTTAGCAGGACTGGACCCAAATGAATCCTTGGAAGGATTTAGGGGAAAAGGATGTCTTGCATGTCGGAATACCGGATATAAAGGCCGAATCGGGATTTATGAATTGTTAATGGTGGACCGTGATATTTCAAACCTTGTTTTAGAAAATGCACCCGGGTACCAGATCCGGGAATTGGCTCGAAAAAACGGGATGATTACCTTATTGGAAGATGGGGTCGTAAAAATCAAACGTGGAGACACGACATTATCCGAGGTCTATGAAACGTTGGGAACCACAAGGATTATTGAATGATCAAAGTATTATATGTAGGTGGGAACAAAAAGAGTATTCCTCAACTGTCCGGGACTGATATTAATGTAGATTATGTCCAAAATGGTATGATTGCCCTGAGCGCAGCCCAAACCCAAGAATTTGATATTATCATCATTGAAGATCAATTACCTTTAATGACTCCAATGCGTTTAATCAAGGAACTGATTTCAATCAATTCCACTGTGCCAGTGATAGGTATCATTCGCAGTGAAGAAGCAAGTATGAACCTGCTTAATAATTTTGGGGTAGGGCTTTTTGGATGTATAGAGCCAGAGAGTTATAGCAATGAAGAAGTACTGGAACTCCTAAATTCAGCTAAACAGTTTCATGATTTTCTAAAAGATGTGCCGAAAATATCTAGGCGCCACTTTTCATCCATTGGATTTAAAAATATTGTAGGTGTGTCAAAGTCGATGTTAGATCTTTATCATCTACTAAACCAAATTAAGAGTAAAAATGTAACTACCCTTTTATATGGTGAAAGTGGGACAGGTAAGAATCTTATTGCAAAGACCCTGCACCAAATAAGCCTTCGTCGAGATCGACCCAATATTGCGGTCAACTGTCCCGCAATTCCTTCTGAGCTCTTAGAAAGTGAACTCTTCGGCCACGAAAAGGGTGCATTTACAGGAGCCATTGAAAGAAAAGACGGGAAATTTTTAATTGCGAATTCAGGCACTATTTTTCTTGACGAGATTGGAGATATGAGCCCATCGCTCCAGGCCAAAATACTAAGAGTATTAGAAAG
>CAJWPW010000146.1 GCA_913045415.1 uncultured Fidelibacterota bacterium
GAGGAATTCCACGTCGGCATGATTTTTGAAATGTTCCATCATCATTCAAGACCTTAGGACCACAAATACCGATGGAAGGATCTTTTTCCATAAAATAAATCAACTTTTTAAGGGCATCAGGCTCGCAGGTTGAATCCGGATTCAATAATATTATAAACTCTCCACTTGCATAACCCATAGCCTGGTTCATGGCACGGGTATAACCTTCATTCCTTTTATTTTCAATTAGTTTTGTTTCTGGGAAATTGGATTGGATGTAGCTGTTCGAGCCGTCCCAGGAATGATTATCGACCACAATCGTTTCAAATGGAATATCACCGAGCGTGTCTTTTAAGGATGAAAGGCATGGGCCCAAATGCTTCCTTGCATTCAGGTTCACAATGCAAATAGATGCTTTCATTCAGTTTTTAGATCCAGCCGAAGGTTTTCCAGATCCGAAGGCGCCATACCATCCAAATCGCTTCATACATGATAGCCTTTGACATTTTAGACTCACCAATCGTACGATCCGTGAAAATAATCGATTTTTCCTTGATACGAGCCTTCTTCTGCCAAGCACGAAAATTCATCTCTATCTGGAAAGAATATCCTTGGGACCTAACTTTATCTAATTGGATTTTTTCTAATAATGTCCCACGCCAGGCTTTAAATCCGCCCGTACCATCATTGATCGGCATACCTGTAATGGTTCTGGAGTACATATTGGCACCATAACTTAAGATTAGGCGACGTATAGGCCAATTAACAACACTCACGCCATCCACATAACGGCTACCAATGATAAGATCATTTTCTTTTAACTCCTCCACAAGTTTCGGAACGTCTTTGGGATCATGAGACAGATCAGCATCCATTTGGACAATGGCTTCATATCCATTTTTAAGAGCCCATTTGAATCCAAATAAATAGGCTGTACCGAGCCCGGCCTTCCCCGGGCGTTCTTCTATAAATAGGTTGGTGTATTTTTGTTGTAATTCTTTAACGATTGTGGCCGTTCCATCCGGTGAATTATCATCAACAACAAGTAAATGGTAATTCGGATTAGGACCTAAAACCTGCTCTACGAGACTTTCGATATTTTTTGATTCGTTATAGGTCGGCGATATGATAAGCGTTTTCATTCTGCGTTTTTCTCTAAAATGGCATCCAGACAATCGTCAATTGATGGTGGAACTACGTTCAAGACTTCAATCAACTTATCGGATTTTAAACCCGATTTCAAGGGCCTTGGTGCCGGCTGGTTTAATTCTGCAGTGGTGATTGGTTTAATCAGTTTTGAATCCAATTCAAATTTTTCTGCGATCTTTATTGCAAAATCAAAGCGATTTAAATAATCTGCATCGCCCCAGTGAACAATACCGGATAAATCATTCTCTATACACAGTGATATAATGTCTGCCATGGATTTTGTCCAGGTAGGATTATTGAATTGATCATTCACAACCCGGATCTCTTGCCCCTCTTTTAAGGACTTAACCACCCAGTTTAAAAAACTGGCATCTGTAGTGGATGAATCCCCATAAATGACATTTCCGCGAATAATAAGGTTATTTTGATCATGATTGAAGAGAATACGTTCAGCAGCCAGTTTAGTTTCACCGTAAACAGATATAGGGCAAACTGTATCAAGTTCCGAATAAGGGCCATTTTTGCCATCAAAAACGTAATCGGTGGACAAATGTATGATCTTCCCTTTAAATGAATCACATAGATGTTGAACGCCGGCAATATTGATCTCTTTTGCAAGTTTCGGATTTAATTGACAATCATCGACACCTGTCATTGCAGCCAAATGAATAACGACATCCGGTTCTGTGGCATCAATGACATCTTTGAAATGTATCTGGTTCAATATATCCAGAATTATCCCCTGACCATCATGCGGAATAGATCGTCCAGTCCGAATGATTTTAGAATCCTTTGATAAACGTTTGGAAACGGCAGAGCCCAATTGCCCAAAAGCTCCTGTGATTAATATTCTCATGATTGTGATATTGAAAAAGTCTTGATAATGAGATCCAATTGTCGCATAAAAATGGATTTATCACTTCCGGGACGATGAATTAAATAATTCAAATGATAGGTTCGGTTATTTTTTTCGTTATAAAAAACATAGGAACGGAATGGGCCGCCTTTCGATTCCTTCACATCAATCGTTTCCCAAATACCCTGTGCTCGCCAGGCTTGATGATCTTTATAGGACGATTTTTTCATTTCAAATTTATAATCATTAAACTGGATATTCCCATAATGTGACGAAGGCCATGACCAAATATAATCGCCAGCTTTTAATTCATCATCCACAAGATTTCCTTCTTCCCATCCAATTCCGATCCACTGGAATGGCATTTCTTTCCCAATCCACACAAATTGCGAATCCTTACTGGCTCGAATAATTTCCCATCCCCAAGGAATTTTAAGAGACCATCCAAATTCCGTTTCCAATGAATCTTCCAATTTATTATTCCGATCATCTCCAAAAATATATCGACTTTGGCGGTCCACAAACTGATCAAAAAACTGTTTTCGGATAAAATTCTTTTTGGATTTTACCATTCCCATTAGTTGTTCTTCTGACCCAGCATTGATGACCATAAATAATTGTTTAAGCGCATTAACATCTTTTGAAAGAATTACAGGATCAGCAGATTCTGTGTCTGCAAATTGATCCGGCGGGAGTAACCTTTTTACCAATTGATAACCCGAGTTTCCGGGATCCCTGGCCACTGCTGCAACCACAACTTGTGCCTGGGTTTTCAAATTATTGTATGTTTCAGGACCTGAGAATTTTAAATAATACAATGGTTCGGGTTCTGGGGTGTAAATCGTATCTGTGAAAATGGATGTTAAAAATTTACGTATGTCTTTTTTATCTAATTCCGAACAAATAACTCGTATTTCATTATCAGAACCCAAAGCTTCTCGCCTTGTTTCACATCCCACCAAAAAGAGAAGACTTCCAATAAAAATGGATAGATTAAGTTTTTGATAAAATTCCATCGTTAAAATTAAGGTTGATTCTCTTTTAAATCTACAATCGAGAGATCCATTTTATATGGAGTTTCCCATTTGAAAACCCTTGACCAAATGCTAATGCATATTGCACCTTGATTAAAGATTTCTCATTTAATTGTGTCAAACCAAAACCATACCCGATCTTTTTATTTTCAATGATTACTAACCGGTTAGACCCTACATCTAAAAACAAATTAGTTTGAAAGCCTTGGCCAGGCTGGAATGCTGCTTCAAATGTTGCAATTTGAAATTGTGTTGTAGCAAAGGATTGTTCACGAAATCCTCTTAGTGTTGAATTACCACCAAACAGAACATATCTGCTCTTTGGTATGTTAGAATCAAATCCATGGATTCCATGGCTCATCCACCTGACCAATCCATGTACATTTTTTGTGAATGGTTGTAGATATTCAAAATTGACATCACCTTTCAAAAATCCCTTTTCACTTTGGAGTCCTGCATCTATCGAAGAAGTGATTTTTGTCCCTTGTGTAGGTAAGAATCGCTTATTTCTTGTATCTTTGGATGAAGAAAAAGAAAATGCCCGGAATCGGATCTTTTCATACCCATTTAATTCACCTTTTTCTGTGGGGTGTGTTTTCCCTGAAGAATATCCCACATTAATTTGATTCAGCATGGGTACAGTGATCTGCAGCATGGATTTGGTTTCAATCACAGAATACAATCCACCAATAACCTCGTGATGATAAGTCAAATGCGTACCCACTTCCCAACCGAATGGATGGGGTTCCATAATCTCGAATTGAATGATCTGAGATAAAGAATCGGTACGATTCCAATACAGATCAAGAATGCCAGCAGTTTGAATCAGGTTCTCAAGATGAAGGTCAATTTGACCCTGTATCTCCCAATTATTGTTTTCGTTACTCATACCAAAAATTCCGGAAAAATAACTCTCGAATTCAGGTGTAAAATGAATAGTGGCTGCCAAATGGTTATTTAATAAACCAAATTCATAAGCAGGTTTTTGTCGGAGGAAATAATAACGCTGAACCAATGTTTCTCCCACTTCACTAAAACCAATTCCAATCGGTTCAATAATGAATGGATTTGAAATCTGATTCATAACGCTTGCTCGAATTTCATCTCCACCAGAAATGATTAATGTATCCACTAAAGTTATTTTATCAAGACTGTAATAATTTGACCGGTCAGGATCAATAGAAAAAGAATGCAGTCGATATTCCAAAGATAAGCTTTTTTCACGATTCACTATTTGGGAAAGAGAATCTGTCACCGTATCGAGATCAATAGATGGGATTTGTATATCCTTTTCTTGTCCAAAAAGAGCTCCCACTAAAATGATAATTTTCATTTTAGAAATGTGCACGAATTTCTCCTCGAAAGGTGATAAAATTGTCGTATCTACT
>CAJWPW010000147.1 GCA_913045415.1 uncultured Fidelibacterota bacterium
GTTTCAATTTCCGGAGAGTCGGATAACATAACGGGTCCCCGGGCAAATTGGTAGGTTCCAACATCCGGGTCATCAATATCTACTAGTGCTTTTCGACTTTTAACCTGTTCCGATTCAAAAACATCTTTTGCAGTATAAACAGATCCAACAGGAACACCATTTTCATTTAATATGTTTCCAGCTTCGGACCGTGTTTTTTGTGATAGCCATTCTTCAATAATTGGAGCAAGAAATTCCGCATTGGAAGCTCTAGCTGTTCCTGTTTTGCTGCGGTCATCCCCAATCAAGCTTTCATGTCCAATCGCTTTACAGAATCGACCCCAAACAAGGTCATCTGGTATATTCATAGCGAGGTACCCATCCTTACATTTAAAAGCACCCCGAGGATAAAGATGTGTTAATCGACCTCGGTGTGGCTCTTTTCCCGTGATTGAATAAAGCATGGCCATCCGCTCATTTAGAGAGATCATATTATCCAACATGGCACTATCAACAAACTGGCCTTTTCCTGTCCTTTCTCTCATAAAAAGCGCTTGTGTAATTGCAAAGGATGTGCAGAGCCCGGTGTAAACATCTGCCATTCCATAAATAGTCCATGAAGGGGGTTTATCTTCAAAACCAACAAGATGCATAATCCCACTCATGGCTTCGGCAACAATATCAAATGCAGGTCGTTTTGAATCCGGTCCTTCATATCCTTCTAAGCGACCAAAGCCGGAAATTGCCGCATAGATCAATTTCGGATTCAAGGTCTTCAGATCATGATATCCAAGTCCGAGTTTGTCCACAGACCCGGGACGAAGGTTTTCTACAACCACATCGGCATTTTTAACTAAGTCTTGATAAATCTTTTTCCCCTCATCATTTCTAATATTTAGAGCAATACTTTTTTTATTTCGATTATAAGCCATAAATCCACCAGCTTTTTTTATGCCATTATTTTCTACAAATGGGGGAATCGATCGGCGGGGATCTCCAATGCCGGGGCGCTCGATTTTGATGACTTCTGCTCCAGCATCTGCAAGCAGCATAGAGCAATAAGGACCTGCCATATATTGCTCAAGTGCAATGACACGAATTCCTTTTAAGGGGCGATCCACTCTACAATCCTTCCACTAATGTTGTAACACCTTGACCAACGCCAACACATAGGGTTGCCAAGCCATATTTTGTATCTCTTTTTTTCATTTCATGGATAAGCGTAGTCAAGATGCGAGCTCCAGAACAGCCCAAGGGATGCCCTAAAGCAATGGCGCCGCCATTCACATTGGTAATGTCCGGATTCATATTCAATTTTTGCATAACACCAATAGATTGAGATGCAAACGCTTCATTAAGTTCAATGAGTCCAATATCATCTAAAGTTAGATTAAATCGTTTTAATAATTTTTCAGTAGATGGCACAGGGCCATATCCCATAACGCCCGGATCTACGCCGGCAACAGCAGAGCCAGTCCAACGCGCCATGGGTATTAAACCAAGTTCATCTGCTTTATCACGACTCATGAGTAAGACAGCCGCCGCACCATCATTTATTCCGCTAGAATTGCCGGCAGTGACAGTTCCATTTTTTCGGAAAATTGGCTTAAGTAATGACAACTTTTCTAAAGTAAGATCAATTGAATATTCACCATTTTCATTTTTATATCTCGGGTGTTCATCTGTGTCCACAATCAATGGATCACCTTTTCGTTGGGGAACGAATATTGGCCAGATCTCATCTTTAAATTTCCCCTGATTAATTGCAGCAATGGCTTTTTGTTGACTCTCTAGGGCAAATTGATCTTGATCTTCTCGAGAAATCTCTAGGTCATCTGCGATCTTTTCAGCCGTTTCTCCCAAACTGACGATCGGATACATAGCATTCATTTTTGGATTATCGAATCGCCATCCAACCGTGGAATCAAAAATGGCTCTATGCCCTAATTTTGATTGGGTGGAAGGTCGTGGCATGACCAAGGGTGCTCGGCTCATGCTTTCCACTCCACTCCCAATAAAAATATCACCCTCGCCAGCAATAATGGCTTTGGCTGCTTGGTTTACCGCTTCTAACCCAGATGAACAATTCCGGTTTACGGTTACGCCGCCAACTTCTAATGGAAATCCAGCCAACAGGACGGCCATCCGTGCCACATCTCGATTGTCTTCACCAGCCTGATTTCCGCATCCTGCATAGACATCTTCAATTAAAGCTGGATCGATGCCTGTACGTTTAATAAGCCCTTTTAGAACATCTGCAAGAAGGTCATCGGGCCGAACGGAAGATAAGGCGCCGCCTGCCCGACCAATTGGTGATCTTACTGCATCAATGATTACTACTTCTCTCATATTTTATTCATTTATCTCTGCAATGAATTTGCGCATTTTTTCAAGGAAAAGTGTTGTTCTTGGGTGATGTTTCTCCATAAATAATTTGGGGTCATTTTCTTCAATATAGGCATCAAGGATTTTCTGAGCTTGTTCATCCGTTTCCATATCCAGAAAACTTGTTGAAAGTCTTAAACATAAATTATTTGTGTCATCACCAAATGCACTCCCAGGAAGAGTTGCAATACTATAGTGATCCAATAAATAAGTTGAAAGTTCTCCACAGGTCGTTATTCCCATTTCTCCAAGTTTAATTGACCACTTTTTAAAAGAAGGATAAATATAAAAAGCACCCGTAGGTTTGGGACTCGTTAGCCCCATACTTGATAATTTCCCATGAATATAATGCGTACGTATTCCATGTATTTTTGTACACGTTTTAATATAATCATCAATATCCCGATTTCCACTATAAGCCAAAATAGCAGTGTACTGAATGGGTCCAGGAACACAAGACCAGATACTCCCGGCAATGGATTGAAAGGATTGGATCAGGGATATACTCTCATCACCTTTGGGAAGAATAGCCATACCAAACCGCCAGCCACCCAGAGATAAATGCTTACTGAGTCCTCCAAAAATTATTGTTTTTTCAGGATAATATTCTGCAATGGTATGATGAGTAAAACCATCATGCGTAACAAGGCTATAAATTTCATCACTGAGAATATAAATTCCTTTTTCTTGTGCCCATTGTGCTACTGATTTTAATTCTTCTTTGGATGAAATATTTCCTACGGGATTACTGGGAGAATTCAGAATAAGTATTTTTGGATTTCGCCCTGATTCAATAGCTTCTTGATAAACCGAATCTAATGTTTGGATATTAATTTGATAATCCTGGTTAACATCTAATTCAAACCGATGAACTGAACGTCCTGTCAAAGTGGCGATGGAGCTGTAAGAAACCCATGATGGTTTGGTTAAGAGCAAATCACCATCAATAGACTGTATCATTGCATAAAGAAGAGATTTGCTTCCAACCCCAACAATTACTTGGGAGCCATCGAATGTTAACCCAAGTTTATCTGAATAATAATTTGCGATTGTTTTCCGTAATTCTGGAATTCCTAAAGAAGGAAGGTAGTTCTGTTGTAACACATTTTCCTGAAACGTACATGCTAATGCAGAATGTACGGGAAATCGGGATTCTCCAAATCCCAGATGTAGCACATCCTCACCGGCTGCCCACATGGCATTAACCTTTTCATTAATAACAAGCGTTGGTGATGCTTTTGGTGAATTCATTATTCTTTAATTGACCCAGAAAAGTGGGCGGAATTTATAAGGGACTACTTAAAAGTATGAAATAAAAAAGGAAGGATTTCTTTACGCAATTCGTAATTTTATTTACAGAATTAAACTAGGGGATTATTTAGTTGAAAAAAGTATTATTGGTTGGAACAGGCGATGTGGGTAAACATATTTTAGAATTTGCAGCTCGAGATGAATCAAATATTGAATGGATCGTTGGTGATGTAGATGAAGAAAGAGCCCGTTGGGCTTGTAATAATGCTGAGATAGGAGCCGCTCATCATGGAAAGCATCCGAAATTCAATCCGATTCAAGTCGACCTGTTTGACGGTGAAAGAACAACAGAATTAATTAAATCAGAAAAACCCGATGCTATTATAAATTGTACTGTACTTCATACCTGGCATTTGATAAGGCAACTTCCCGATGAACTTTATGCTAAAATAAGTTCTGCCGGATTGGGAGCTTGGTTGCCATGCCAATTAGCATTGGGACTCAATTTAGCAAAATCGATTCATGATTCAGGATTATCTCCCTATTACATCAACACATCACTCTCATGTTTAACCAATCCTGTTATGGGAAAGGTTGGTCTGGCGCCCACTATAGGGATTGGGAATGTGGATCTCATCGCACCGGCAGTTTTAACCTATGTTGCACAACAAAAAGGTATTGACCGTTCCCGTATTGAAACATTCCAGGTTTGTCATCACCAGCATTGGGTTTTTCCCAGGGAAGCTGGTTATCAGCCCGGCGCACCTT
>CAJWPW010000148.1 GCA_913045415.1 uncultured Fidelibacterota bacterium
GATTCCTTTCATCCCTCCCATGACAGCATAAATAAAAACAATGGCCATTCCAACCGTAAGTCCCTGATCATAGTCTACTTCCAGAAATCGTGAAAAAGCTACCCCGATTCCTTTCATTTGTCCTATCACATAAGTCACTGAAGCAATGATGAGGCACACCACAGCAACAACCCGAGCCGTTTTGGAATAATAGCGATCACCGATAAATTCTGGAACCGTGAATGAACCGTGCTTTCTTAGATACGGAGCAATGAGTAAAGCTAATAACACATAACCACCAGTCCAGCCCATCAAAAACACCGAGCCGCCATAGCCAAAAAAAGCAATCAGTCCTGCCATGGAAATAAAAGATGCAGCCGACATCCAGTCTGCAGCGGTTGCCATACCATTTGCCACAGGATGAATATCTCCACCGGCAATATAAAATTCGTTTGTGTTCCTTGCCCTGGCCCAGAAAGCGATGCCTATATAAACAACAAACGTCGCACCAACAATTAAAAAAGTGAGAGTCTTTAGATCCATATTAAAGTTTATTTATCCTGATCATTATTTGACCCATATTTCTGATCAATCTCACCCATTTTAAAAGTATAGTAAAAAATAAGAATTACAAATATATAGATTGAACCCTGCTGTGAAAACCAGAACCCCAGTTTGTACCCTCCCAGGCGTATCGTGTTTAAACTATCTACTAAAATGATCCCAAACCCATAGGATACCACAAACCAGATCACCAGGCATTTTATGATAAGAGAAATATTTTCTTTCCAGTAACCTTGATCTTTATTCATCAGAATTATAAATATTATAAACTAAAAATATTTTTAAGATGATAACGCCTAAAAGCCAAATAAATTGCACCTTCATAAGGCGACAAATTTACAAGGTGATCTTTTTGTAAAAAGAAGAATTATTTGTTGAATTTTGACCCCACTGGTCGCCGATACGATTGGAATGGAATCATGAGTAGATTTTTGATACTGGAATGCTCTGAGAGGCTCATGTGGGTATCAATACCATATTCCATATCTTTCATATCAATATGAGTTGTAGTGGAAAAAATATGATCCCAAATTGAGAAGATATTCCCATAATTAGAATCCGTCTGTGGTAGAATATAATGATGATGGGTCTTGTGAAAATGAGGTGTAACAAATATCCATGAAAGAGGTTTATCTATCCAATTTAGAACTTGAATATTTGCATGTGTCAATGCGGCAAAAAAGGCTGAAATAGTTTGGTACAGCATGACCAATCCAAAAGATGCCCCTGTAGATAAAACTGCCAACGTTGTAAATAGAAGTCGGAGTATATTTTCTCCAGGATGATGGCGAAGTCCACTTGTCACATCAATGTTGGGATCTGTGTGATGAACCAAATGAAACATCCACATCCATTTTACGCGATGCTCTAGCCAATGGATAAGCCAAGCCCCAATAAGATCCAGAAGGGTCAATCCCAAAATCAGATAAAGCCAAAGAGGTAATTCAACCATGTTCAGCAAACCGGATTGATGGGTTTCATTAAAATCCACAGCAGTAACAATCAATGAAGCGCCTATCAGATTAATGACAAGTGTTATGAGCGTAAAGGTAAGGTTAATCCCCGCATGTTTTACCTTATTATAATCCATTCTAAAAAGTGGGACAATAGCTTCAAGGGATAAAAAGAGTCCCAAACCACTCACCAAAAATATGGATCTTGTGGAAGATGGGACTGTTTCAAAAAATGGTAAAATATATTCCATTTTATTTTAACACAGAGAGCACAAAGTTCACTAAGAAAATCAAATTTATTGACCGGACATTTTCACCATGACGGCATTCTGGGCATGCATCCGATTTTCTGCTTCATCAAATACGATAGAATAATCCGCTTCCATAACGCCGTCCGTTACTTCTCGTCCTCGTTCTGCCGGTAAGCAATGCATAAATAAAGTATTTTTCCCGGTGTTATCCATCAAAGCTTCATTCACCTGAAAATCTGCAAAAATCTTTTCTCGTTCTGCTGCTTCTTCTTTTTCTCCCATGGATGCCCAAACATCGGTGTAAACCACATCCGCACCATGGGCTGCAGATTTTGGATCATGAGATAATTCAAAGGTAGAGATACCTGATTCTTCCACCATACTCACTGTTTCTTCATCAGGCTCAAATCCGCTGGGACCACAGCATACAAAATGCATGGGGAATTTGCTGGCCAGTTGAAGCCAGGAATGGACAATGTTATTCCCGTCACCCATGTAGGTGATTTTCATATCATCTAAATTTCCACGATGCTCCCAAATAGTGAGAATATCCGCCATAATCTGGCAAGGATGATTATAATCAGTAAGAGCATTTATGACGGGTATATCTGAGTATTCAGCTAATTCTAAAATATGTTGATGGTCAAAAAGACGGGCCATGATCACATCATTATATCGCGAAACAACTCGCGCGATGTCTTTAATTGCTTCACGTTTTCCAATACCAATATCATTAGGGCCAAGAAAAAGTGCATGGCCACCCATCCATGTGAATCCGGTTTCGAATGAGATTCGAGTTCGAGCTGATGGCTTGGCAAAGATCATGGCCAGTGATTGATCTTTAAATGGTTTGTAGTCTTCCCGCTTATGAAACTTGGTTTTGATCTCTTTCGCCAGATGAAGCATATTCCATAGTTCATCTTTTGAAAAATCGGATATATGTAAAAAGTGCTTTGGCATTTTTATCTTTGTTCTATTTTATTATAAAATGTACCGGCTTAAATCTGGATCTTCAACAATATCCTTCAAGGAATCCCTGACGACTGTTGCTGTGATCTTGATTTTTTTGTTTCCTCGTTTTGGTTGCTCAAAAAGATGATCTTCTAAAAGAGTTGTCATAATGGTATGCAAGCGACGTGCACCGATATTTTCCATTTTACTATTCACTTCTGATGCGAATTCCGCTACCGCTTTAATGGCAGCATCATTGAATTCCAAGTCCACATTTTCCGCACCTAAAAGTGCTGTGTATTGTTTGATTAATGCGGACTGTGGATGTGTTAAAATCTTAACAAAATCTTCTTTTGTAAGCTTGTCCATTTCAACGCGGATGGGAAATCGACCCTGCAATTCCGGGATCATATCTGATGGGGCGCTCCCATGAAAAGCACCAGCAGCTATAAATAAAATGTGATCTGAAGACACCACACCATATTTTGTATTCACATTACTTCCTTCCACGATAGGGAGCAAATCACGCTGGACACCTTCTCGACTCACATCGGGACCGACACCATTATTATTTCCCACAACTTTATCAATTTCATCCAAAAAGATGATGCCGTCATTCTCCGTTCGTTCACGAGCAATGCGGATCACTTCTTCATGATCGATTAATTTAGATGCTTCATTTTCGGTCAAAATTTCTCGGGCATCAGCTACGGTCATTTTTTTAGACCGTTTTGATTTTGGCAATGAACCAGAAATCATATCTTTTATATTCATGCCAATATCTTCCATGCCCATGGGACCAAAAATCTGCATCCCGATAGCTGGTTCATCCGAAACTTCAACATCAATCAATTTGTCTTCGAATTCCCCTTTCTCCATTTTTTTGCGAATTCTTTCCCGCGTTCGTTCGTGGCGTTCTTTCAATTCTTTGGATTGTTTGGGATCATTTTTGTGATCATCGGGAAATAAGATATCAATAATCCGTTCATTGGCAAGAAGTTCAGCCATTTCAATCACTTCATCTTCTTTTTCCCGTTCCACCATAGTCACGGCTGTATCCATCAAGTCCCGGACCATGGACTCCACGTCTCTACCAACGTATCCTACTTCCGTGAATTTGCTGGCTTCCACCTTGATAAAGGGAGCGTTGGAAAGGGATGCGAGCCGTCTGGCGATCTCTGTTTTTCCAACACCTGTAGAGCCGATCATTATAATATTATTGGGCATGATTTCATCCCGTAATTTTCCTTCTACTTGCTGTCGTCGCCATCGATTTCTAAGCGCAATAGCTACGGCTTTTTTTGCATTCTTTTGCCCAACAATATACCGATCCAATTCTTTTACAATTTGCCGAGGCGTTAATGGTTTCATGGAATCTCCAAAACGGTAATAGTATCGTTCGTATAAATACAAAGATCAGCGGCAATTTTCAGTGATTCTTCCGCAATTTGCTTGGCAGAATATTTTGTCGATTTCAAAAATGCCAACGCTGCTGATTGAGCAAAACCACCTCCGGAACCGATGGCAACAACAGCTCCATCTGGTTCAATCACATTTCCGTCACCGGCTATAATAAAACTGTATTTTTTATCCATAACAACAAGCATTGCATCAAGATGACGCAAGATTTTATCTGTTCGCCATTCTTTTGCCAACTCTACGATAGCCCGTTTCATATC
>CAJWPW010000149.1 GCA_913045415.1 uncultured Fidelibacterota bacterium
TTGCGAAACGGTCTTCTGTTTCCATTCTCATAATGAATTCTTTTCATTATAAAAACATCCAATCCCGGTTATAGCCAAAGCTGGAGCGATCATGAAATTGATTAACGATAAAAATTGCCAATGCCAATATTCTGAAACAGGCACGCCCAAGGTCATAACAATAAATAGGGCAGTGGGCGTCCAGGGCACAATACTTTCAAGCATAGTGCCTGTATCTTCAAGCGATCTGGATAAAACTTTCCGGTGAATTTTGAGTTGATCAAATTTTGTTTTAAATGCATCGCCCACGATAAACGTGGTGGCATATTGGTTAGATGTCATGGCATTGGTAAAAGCAGTAGCCACCAATGTGGAAAGAATGGTAGCAGATCTTGATTGAGCAAATCCAAATACTTTGTCAATTACTATCGGCATCGCATTAATGTGATCCATAGCACCAATAAAAATAAAAATAATCATGGCGGTAATTACCGCTTCAGCTAAATAATACAATCCACCACGGTTAACCAGTTCCATCACTTCCAAAGGGAGCGATGTGGCCCAGGGCGCCATGTCGGTATGAAACCCTTTATGGAGAGATGCTATAATTTGTTCCAGTGAAAAGGGTTGGATGGCCAATGCCAAAAAGGAAGCGCTACCAATGGATATAAACATCACTGGTAAAGTGGGCATTCGTTTCAAAGAGCCAATCAATACCACCAACGGCGGAATCACCAATAAAATATTAAATGTAAAAATGGATTGAAGACCGTTCAAAAATGCCAATGTTGAGAGTGTCTCCAGATTTTGAGAAAGAGGTGGATAGATGAACCCAAGCACGACATAAATGATGGCAGCAATTAGAGCTGAAGGGAGGGTGGTATAAGTCATGGAATGAATATGATCATACAAATCCACTTCGGTGGCCATGGCAGCAATATTGGTTGTATCAGATAGGGGGGACATTTTATCGCCAAAAAATGCACCACCGACAATAGCACCTACCGTGATGCCAAGGTTCGCACCCATTACAGTTGCAATACCCACAATCACGATTCCTACAGTCCCGACCGATCCCCAGGAAGTGCCTGTCATAGTGGAAAAAATAATAGGCACAATGAATGCAAAAAAATAAATGTAAGACGGATGGATAATTTTAATTCCGTAATAGACCAGCATGGGAATGGTGCCGGAAACAATCCAACTGGAAATAAGGATACCGATTGAAAAAATGATGAACCATGCAGGCATAGCGCTGGCCAGTTTTTTCACGATAGATTCCTGTATCTCTATCCATGAATGACCCATCCATACCAATTGAATAATAGTAATGATTGCTGCAAGAATAAAAGTAATCTCCAGAGGCAGCGCATCTTGTCCCAGAAATTGAGGGCGAAGGATTAATCCATAGACCACCAATACAATGAGGAATATAATGGGAGTGAGAGCGGATTTAAATGAGATTTTGGCTCGATTCATTATCAATTTTAATAAAAGGAAAGAAAGAATTGAGTATTAAACCCAAAAATAAAATGCATACCAATAATCTCTCTATCCAAAGTGAAGTTTAGGGGTTTTAAAAATGTATGAATATTGTTATTAGGATTTTATTATTTGTTATTAAGTAGCATTTCTCAAAAATAGTATTTCCAAAAACTTTGAGCCTATTGGGCATTCAATCATTGAATAATCCATACCACCGGGAATTGTAATTGAGTCACCTGTATTTAGTGAAAAAGTATTTTTTTGATCAATTTGTATGTTCAATTTTCCGTTTATAAGAAAAATAAAATGGAATTCTCCATTTTGAGTTTCTAAAGTTGATTTATTTTGTTCTAGTGATCTCACTACTGAAACACGGGCTAATCCATTCGTAGCAGGATAAAATCCAAAATCCTGTTTTTCAAATCCGGGATATCGGCACGGACGCCATTTTGCCTTTTTCGCAATATGATGGATAAAATTTTGTCCATTATAATTTCGATCAGGTTTTGTTTCACCAGTGGGGAGATCCAACTTTGGATCGGTACAGGTCATGTGACTTGCTGGTGAGCTTATCTCCACTACTTCAAACCCATCCGAATTTTCAAGTACCTGATGTCGGATTTCAGGTGGTTGCAACACGCAGTCACCCGCTTGAAAAATAAATGGACTGCCTTGGTCTTCATAAACCAATTTTGCCCAGCCTTTATTACAAAAGATCATTTGAAACCGGATTTTATGAAAATGGACATAATCCGATACAGGCCCTGCTTTTAGAATTCTGATATGAGATGCAATAAATCGTCCGCCGTATCGATCCGGGATGAGGTCTCGATATTCCATTCCGGCCCGGCCGATCTTCCATTGTCCTTCCATCAATCTTGAATATTGGATGGATTGATTTCCTTCTGGAAGGATATAGGAACCATTTGGTTCATGAAACTGAATTAAAGTTCCATTTGGTGCTGTTAGATTTTTGGATTTGTCTCCGGTAATAGAAATGGTTCCAGAATGAATTGAATCATCCTTCTTGAAATGGATTCTTAATCCAAATCCATACATTATAGCTTCAACAGGATTATCCGCCGGATAAATTGATTCCAATTGAAATCCCAGTTCGTCCGAAAAAAATGATACGGTTTCATTTATATTTCCAGAGGGGAGAACAATTTCAGCAGTTTGAATTTTGGAACCAGACATTATTTCATTTCATTTTCAAGGTCAACGCCTAATCCTTCGGCTATCCGGTTGATATAATTAAAATAGGAAACAACCTGAGCTGCATCGCTAATTGCATCTTCAGAAAATCCAATTCCCGCAAGGGCATCAATATCTAATTTTTGCATATCGCCAGGAGACAGAGTCAATTTTTCTGCCCAGGCACAAAGTGCTTTATCTTTCGCAGATAGATCTGCCTTTTTCCAATCTTTCTTTAATTGTTCAGCTAATTCCTTATTACCGACTTCATCCCGGAAGTCATTCCCATGGGCTTCGATTCAGTATTTGCAATGATTCACTTGGGAAACGACTGTGGCAATCATTTCTCTCTGTGCCCGGGACAGTTTCGATTCGCCAAACATGATTGCGAGATACAGCCGCATGGATTCTTTTAATGCAGCTGGACTTTGGCTCATGATCTTTAAAATATTAAAAACACGTCCTGATCGCCGAATCCCTTTGTTGTATTCATTTTTCACAATCCCCTCAGCTTGATCAATATCAATCGTTTTTATGAATGTCATTATTATTCTATTTCCTCAATAAGGTCTTGATTCATCCTTGCTTCATAATCAAATCCTTCTTTTTTCCCTAGATATCTCCCCATCCAATAGATCCCAGTTCCAATAAGCCCTCCAATTATGACCCAAAGAAATACATTCGGCAGAGTTGTGAATGTAAAATATCCCATGGTGAGTATAACGATTCCACCCATGAGCCAAAGGACTGGGATCGGTGGCTTGAATTTAGCAGATTCATACAATGATGGGTTCACATAGGGAAGGCTAATTAATGCGATACCCTGGATCAAATAAATAATGAAAATTCCAACCAATCCTGTATTCAACAGGAAGATTGCAGATTTTGACCAGATGAGTGCAATACAAATCACAGCGCTAATGATTAAACTAACATAGGGTGTCCGCCAGGTGGGATGAATTTTCGATAAAATGGGTGGCATTAGTCGATCTTCGCTGAATACAAAGAACATCCTAGAAGGTACAAGGATGGACCCGTTGATACTGGTTAAGAAAGCACTCATGGCGCCAATGGCGACAATGCCCGATCCCCATTTTGGTAAATAAACACCTGCAACATCCGCCATGGCAGATTGTGACGTTGCCAGGGATTCGGCCGGAAGGACACCAAAAGCGACAAATGACATGAGCACGAAGATCACAACCGAAATCAAAACACCGCGAATAAAGATCATGGGCAATGTTCGGGTGGGGTCCTTCGTTTCACCTGCAATCTGGGAGAGGGTCTCGAATCCTGCATAACTGAAAAACAGCATGGGCATAGCCTTCATGAGTCCGCCAATTCCTTTGGGTAAAATCGGATCATAATAGGAAAGATCGACGGCGAATAAACCGGGAAGGACCAATACTAGAATGCTGATGATTAAAATTCCCAACATGAAAGTTTGAATATGACCATAATGTTTGATTCCAACCATATTTATACCATAGAAAAAAATGAGTGCGATCGAAGCCCACACTTTTGGATCTGCGGTGGGATAAAAATAAGTCAAATATTCCCCAAAACTTGTAGACATGAAAGCAATTGCACCAATGAAGGCAAGGAGTTTCATCCACATGGCAATAAACCCAAGATAATAACTTTTGAAGGTTCTGGAAATATGAATGTAGGCACCTCCAGGACGATTGCCAAGAGGCGTGGAAACAAATACACTATA
>CAJWPW010000150.1 GCA_913045415.1 uncultured Fidelibacterota bacterium
TGGTTTGATGAAACCCGCAATCCTACAAAGATAAATTTATTTTTGAATGGCCAGGCTATTGTGAGCCATGAATTATCATATGAAACAAATGAATAAATAATAATAATTAAGTGTAATTTCGCGGATTATGGAAAGACCAATTATCGATTATATCGTTGTTTTTGCCGTGCCAGTGGGTACTATTATTGCAGGTATTGCTATCGGTTGGCTGTTTAAACGATTCATTCACCACCGCTTGAAAAAACTGACTGAAAAGACCGATTGGAAAGGTGATGATGTGATATTCGATGCCATTGAATCTCATATCGTACTTTGGTTCTTTTTGGCATCCCTCAATATAGCATCCAGCGGAATACCATTATTAAGTGATGTGTACCTTGATTATTTAAGCAAAATCATCGTCTCAATTCTAATTCTTTCCGTGACTTTGTCTGTTTCTCGAATCGGGGTTGGACTTCTCAACTTTTGGGCTGAGAAACAAGGGACGGATCTTCCCTCCACGACGATCTTCGTCAATCTTTTAAGGATTGCAATCGTATCGGTCGGTGTATTGATCGTCCTTCAATCTCTTGGGATTTCAATTACACCACTACTCACGGCGATGGGTGTCGGTGGTTTGGCCATCTCACTGGCTCTAAAAGATACACTTTCTGATTTTTTTGCAGGGTTGCATATCCTACTGTCCCAAAAAGTAAAACCGGGCGATTTCGTTAAACTGGATTCAGGATATATGGGTTATGTGCAAAATATTACATGGCGGCATACAACGTTAATGGAACGGACCAATAATATAGTCACCGTTCCTAATGCTAAAATTTCAGCCGCGATTGTTACGAATTATGATAAAGGGGATCCCAGTTTTTCTATCCGTGTGCCGATTGGTGTATCTTATGAAAGCGATTTGGATCATGTTATTAAGGTCACAGAAGAAGTGGCTGCTGGGGTAATTAATGATGTGGAGGGCGCCCGTGAAGATTCACCGGCGGTGGTTCGATGTTTTGAATTTGGTGACTCCAGTGTAAATCTAAAAGTCTATTTTCGTGGTAAGAAGTATGGAGATCAGCACCCCATCATTGATGAATTTATTCGCCGTATTCACAAGCGGTATTTAAAGGAAAATATTGGAATTCCATTCCCGATCCGTACTCTGATTCACAAAAACGAGCAGTCATGAAAAACTGGATCATTTTGGGCGCTTCCTTGGCTGCCCTGGCAGTGGTCTTGGGTGCGTTCGGGGCTCATGGACTCAAAAGCAAAGTTTCTCCTGAGAATATGTTGATCTTTGAAACGGGCATTCGCTATCACATGTACCATGCCTTGGGGCTCATTTGCATAGGTATTCTCGGTTTCCATTATAGTGCAAATGTTATCCAACTTCCTGCCGTTTTATTATCTGTCGGCATTCTCATTTTTTCCGGAAGTCTTTATATTCTCGTCTTCACAGGATTGCGATGGATGGGTGCCATTACCCCCATTGGCGGTGTTGCATTGATTACAGGATGGATTTTGCTCGCATATCGATTGATTAAATCTTAAATCTCATATAAGAATGTCCGTCTCCAAACGTGTATTAAAAACTTTCGATGCTACATCGATGGTGACGGGAAATATGATCGGTTCCGGCATTTTTCTTTTGGCGGGATATGCAGCAGCACCGGTACCTAATGATGTAACACTGATTCTTGCATGGATTGGCGGTGGACTCATGGCCTTGCTCGGTGCCTTTGCCATTGCTGAATTATCTACGCGGTTCCCCGAAACAGGCGGTGATTTTCTTTACCTTCATAAAGTGTTTGGGCCATTCCCTGCATTTCTCTATGGATGGATGAGCCTTGTTATTTTTGAGACAGGATCAATTGCTGTACTTGCCCTATTTTCAGCAAAATATGCACAACAAATTTTCCCTGCAACGTTGGGTTTGTCCGAACCAATGCTTGCATCGATAATCGTCCTGGGTTTCTCGGGACTTCATTGTTTAAAAGTCGAAGTTGGGTCGCGATTACAATCGGTTCTGACGGTGGTAAAAATATTGGGTATTTTCCTAATGGTATCTCTTTTATTTGGAGGTGATTCAACCCCAGTAGTTGCAATAACTAATGGAGATTCTTCCAATTCATTCGTTGGATTTTCCCGCGCATTAACACCGATATTTTTTGCCTATACTGGATGGAATGTGGCAGGGTACATCGGTGGCGAAATTCAAAATCCACGGAAGACATTACCGAGAGCGTTGATCGGCGGAACACTCTTCACAACCATCATTTATGTTATTGTGAATTTATCTTTCCTGAAATCGGTTGGGTTGGCTGGTATTCAGGGTCAGGATATGGTACCACTCATCGCATTGAAGGCTGTCGGCGCAGAAGGATGGAGCAAATTTTTATCTATTTTAATTTTCGTCAGTGTAACCAGCTCACTGTCTATTACTATTCAGACGGCTGGGGCGCGGGTAATCCAGGCCATGGGTGAACAAGGCGTCTTTTTTAAATTCACGGCACGAACACATAAAAAGTTTAAAACACCGGTGAATGCCATTCTAGTCCAGGCATTTTGGACAATAGTACTCATGTTTGCATTAGATATCGGAAGCTTAGTTGATTCAGCAACAGTGGTTATGATCATGTTTTCAGCCTTATCCATTGCAACCTTGCTCAAAGTAAATAGGTCAAATGATGGACCGGAGATATTTCGCATTCCATTTTTCCCTTTGGTGCCAGCCGTCTACATCATCAGTGCAGTATTTATCAGTTGGGGTGTGATTCAATTTCACCTATCTCAAGATAGTATTTTACCCATCTGGGGATTGGCCTTTTTGATCTTTGGCTCAATCGTTTATTTTATCTGGAAAAAATGGATGTGGCATGAGTAAAGTGAAAGATATGGATTTGGCTGAAGAAGGCAAAAAACTTTTGGATTGGGCCGTAAGTAATATGCCAGTCCTCGCTTCCATTCGAGAACGATTTAAAAAAGAAAAACCACTATCTGGAATACGTGTTGGTGTTGCACTCCATTTAGAAAAAAAGACAGGTATTCTTCTTGAGACATTGGTTGCAGGTGGCGCCGAAGTGTCAGCTGCATCATGTAACCCTTTGACCACAGATGATCGTATTGCCGCGGCATTGGCAGATGATATTAATGTTTTTGCATGGGCGGGTCAGAATGAGGACGAATATTATGACTGCCTTGAATTAGTCATTAATTCAAAACCACAGATCACAATTGATGATGGATGTGATCTAATTCATTTACTACACACAAAATTTTCGGATCAATTAAATGAGGTTATTGGTGGTTGTGAAGAAACCACAACAGGAATCGTTCGGCTAAATGCTATGAAAAACGATGGCGAACTTAAATTTCCAGTTATGGCAGTGAATAATGCTCATTCAAAATATTTGTTTGACAACCGATATGGTACAGGCCAAAGTGTTATAGAGGGTATTCTTAACGCAACCAACATGCTGATTGCAGGGAAGACTGCAGTAGTTGTGGGGTATGGTTGGTGTGGGCGAGGGATAGCTAATCGTTTAAAAGGCCTTGGCGCAAAAGTTATAGTGGTTGAATCCGCTAACGAAAACCCTGGTGCATCCTCAGGCTATCACCGCGCTTTGGAGGCTTCTTACGATGGCTGTTGGGTCATGTCCTTAGATGAAGCATCGCCTATAGGCGATATTTTTATTACTGCCACTGGGAATAAACATGTTATTTCTGGAGCACACTTGGGTAAAATGAAAGATGGAGCGATATTGGCGAATTCAGGTCATTTTAATCATGAGATTGACCTTGATAGTTTAGATGCGCTTTCGGATTCAAAAGAAACGATTCTCACGAACGTAGAAAAATATTATCTCAAAAATGGGAAACATATAGTGCTATTGGCTGAAGGCCGATTGGTGAACTTGGCTCAGCCAACAGGTCAGGGGCATCCCATTGAAATCATGGATGGGAGTTTTGCCATCCAGGCATTGTGTGTAGAACACTTAGCAAAAAATGGCAGTAATATGGCAGCTGGTGTGTATGATGTGCCGATCGATATTGATAATAATGTGGCAAGGATTGCCTTGGAATCACAGGGAATCATGCTTGATAAACTGACCGTTGAACAAAAACAATATAGACAAAATTGGAAAGAGGGAACATAATGGATTTAAAGATCAGGCCATTTAACGCAGAAGTTAAAGCTATGTATGAAAACCACGGTCATTTTCATGATGGAGATGCAGGCTTGGATTTATTCGTTATTAATGAACAAACCATTAATGCAGGTGAATCCACACGGATTCATTTGCAGATTTCATGTGAGAATACAGAAAATAAACCCTATT
>CAJWPW010000151.1 GCA_913045415.1 uncultured Fidelibacterota bacterium
TTCAATGGCAATGGGTGTAGGAAGGGCTGAAATTTCCACGGTGGTTCGGCAGGGCTCATTATCCTTAAAGTATTCTGCGTAAATGCGGTTGTAAGTATCGAAATCCCTCTGCATGTTCGTAAGAAAAACAGTCACATCCACAAGATTCTCCCAATGGCTGCCTGACGCTTCCAAAATAATTTTTACATTTTCAAATACCGAGTGGCATTGGGTTTCTATGTCATGCCCTACAGCATTCCCTTGGCCATCTACCATCACTCCGGGAATCACTTTCGTCCCTGGCCTTCTAGGACCTACGCCTGACAAAAACAGGAGATTGCCCACACGTCTTGCATGAGGATATAACCCTACCGGTTCCGGTGCTTTTTCTGTATTTATTTTTTCATTCATTGGTTTGATTCCCTGATCATTTGCAATTCATTCCAGGTATCTTTGGTGGCAGCTAATCGTTTCACCACACCATTTTTTAGAATAGATGTTTTAAAAATTTCATCTACATCGTTTACACTCACTCTCGTATACCAAATATTATCCGGGTAAATTACAACTGCTGCACCCAATTCGCAGACATCCAGACATCCGGTTTTATTGGCGCGGACTTTTCCCTTTAACCCATGCTGATTAATAAGTTTTACGAATTTCATGCGGATGTCTTTTCCACCACAGCGTGTACAATCACCTTTGGGATTATTTTCATCACGTTCATTGATGCAAATAAAAATGTGTTTGTCGTATTTTGGTGCCATCATATTGTACAAATATTTTTGGGTTCAGTGAAAAACCGTAGCGCTTCATCGCCCCCTTCTCTTCCCAATCCTGATTGTTTCATTCCCCCAAATGGTGTGCGAAGATCTCGTACTAGCCAGCAATTTACCCAAATTACACCTGCATCAATTTGAGATGATACGCGGTTTGCTTTTTCTTTATCTCCTGTCCAGATTGTAGCTGATAAACCATACTCTGTTTCGTTGGCAAGTTGAATTGCTTCATGTTCCGATTGAATGGATTGTAAAGTTACTATCGGACCAAAAATCTCTTCCTGATTGATTCGACAAGAATTATTCAACCCTTCGATAATTGTGGGCTCAACAAACCAGCCAGTTTCACATCTCCCATTTATTTTAATTAGTTTACCTCCAACTAATACTTTTCCACCTTCTTGTTTTGCAATTTCCATGTAACTCAATACTTTCTCATAATGTCCTTTGGATGATAAGGCACCAAATTGAGTTCCTTCTTTAGATGGATCACCAATTTTCAATTCTGAAACTCGTTGAACAAAATCAATCTTGAATTTTTCGTAAATGGATTCCTCCACCAAAATCCTAGAACTACATAGGCAAATTTGCCCTTGATTTGAAAATGATGAGCGAACCATAGTATCTAGCATGTTATCATAATCGCAATCAGCGAAAATGACAGCTGGATTTTTACCGCCCATTTCCAAAGACAGTTTTTTAAAGGATGATGCTGTTTTTTTAGCGATCAATTTTCCGGTAGCAGTTCCACCAGTAAATGAAATGGCTTTAATGCCTCGATGACCCACCAAAGCATCCCCGGCGGTGCTCCCCTGTCCATGAATGATATTAAGTACGCCTACGGGGAATCCAGCATCCCGGCATATTTCACTCAATTTGAATGCAGTGTAAGGTGTGATTTCCGATGGTTTTGCCACAACAGTATTGCCAGCAATGAGCGCTGGAGCAATCTTCCAGGTAAATAAGTAAAGGGGAAGGTTCCAGGGAGAAATACAGCCCACTACCCCCAATGGTGAACGAATTAATTTGTTTTGAGATTGATCACTATTCAACTCGGATTCAAATTGAAACGCAAGCCCGAATTCCGCAAAGAAACGAAAGTTGGAAACCGCACGGGGAATATCAACGGATCTGGCCAGAGATATAGGTTTACCTGTATCTCGTGATTCATATTCAGCAAATTCATCTAACCGAGATTCAATTCCGTCGGCGATCTTTTTTAAATAGCCTGCTCTTTCTTCAACGGAAATTCCTGACCAATACTTAAAAGCAGATTGCGCAGATTGGTAAGCATTTTCAACATCAATAGAATTGGAATCGGCAACATTGGAATATATCAACCCGGTTGCCGGTTCATAAACATCCAAATACTGATTGGAATTTGGTGGGACGAATTCGCCATTAATAAAATTGTTAATTGAAATCATTCAATAAATTCCAACTTAATATCCACCGCGGAAGCCTGTGTCGTTATGGCGCTCATGGAAACGGCATCAATTCCTGTCCAAGCATAGGATTCCAATGTGTCATAATTGATCCCGCCGCTGGCTTCGACAAAGATTGTTTCACCATTTGGATGACTACGAATAATAGTGACTGCATCTTGCACAAGTTTAGGACTCATATTATCCAAAAGGAAACCATCCACATCCATGTCCAATCCTTCTCGGAGTTGATCCAGTGTATCCACTTCCAATTCGATGGGCAGATTATTCTTATTTTGTTCACGAGATAATTCGACGGCTGCTTTTACACTTCCAGCAACTTGAAGGTGATTATCTTTAATCAAAATCCCTGATGAAAGGTCAAAACGATGATTCCATCCCCCGCCAACGGAAACAGCATATTTTTCAAATAATCGAAGTCCCGGCGTGGTTTTTCGTGTATCCATGACTTTGAAATTCTTCGGCAAATTCAAATCACAATATTTTTTTGTTTCGGTACTGATACCGCAAAGCCGTTGGATCAAATTCAAAGAAACGCGTTCATAGGTAAGGATATCACTGGCAAATCCTGTAATAGTTGCCAACGTTACCCCCGAATTCACCTTCTGACCGTCTACAGTTTTAATTTGAATTTCGCAGGATTCAGGGAAACAATAAGGAATGACGGATGACCCACAAAAGATAAAATCCTCACCGGAATTTATTTGTGCAATAACAAGCGTGGATGCGGCAATAATAGCTTCGGTGGTTATATCTCCATTGGGAACATCCTCTTCCATAAAATGAGCGATCTGTTTGCGAACCCAATCCGAATTCAAGGATGTTTTTTGCTCATATTCGATACGTTTTTTCATTAGGCACCAAAACGTCCACCATCCACTGAAACATCGTGACCATTAATATAGCTAGAGTCGTCCGAAGCTAAAAATGCCACTACAGATGCAATTTCTTCCGGTTTCCCCAACCTTCTCAAAGACGTATTATTCTTCCAGATTTCGTTAATGTGTTCCGTTGTAACACCCATGGATTTTGCCTTTGATTCTGCTAAAGATTGAAGTCGTTTTGTTGCAGTATAACCGGGCAGTACATTATTGACGGTTATACCGAATTCACCCAACTCAAGTGCCAGTGTTTTGGCCCATTGGGCTACGGCGCCACGAATTGTGTTAGAGACGCCTAAACCGGGAATTACCTGCCGAACCGATGTAGAAATGATATTAATGATTCGTCCTTCGCCCAGTTCTTTCATGCCTGGGACGACTGCTTTTGCCATGATTTGATTACAGATCAAAAGTCGTTCAAAAGCCTCCCTAAATTCATCTTCTTTAGCATCTATGAGCGCGCCGCCATGTGGACCACCAGAATTATTCACCAATATATTCGTTTGATCTACAATGACTTTCATATGGTCTGTAATTTTCTCTTTTAATTGATCTGGCTCATTAAAATCAGCACATAAGGAAAAATGGACTTGTCCATGATCAGTTGAAAGTTCTGATAATGTTTGGTCTAACTTTTTCTGGTTCCGCGCAACCAATGTTATGGATGCACCTCGTTGCGCCATGAGTAATGCGCTGGCTTTCCCTATACCGTCTGTAGAACCGCAAAGGATGGCGTGTTTGTTGTTAAGGGATAAATTCATTTTTTAAAATGGTAACCAAGATTCTTTTTAATATTTTCTGGCAATTCAGGTAATGCGGATCTTGGAATAAAGAATGTGGATAGGTCTGCCAATTCCGAAAATATCTTATGGCGATCAGCAGTTTTTTGTAAATAGGCATGCCCTGATGATCCACCGGTACCAATCTTTGCACCAATCATTCTTCTTACCATAATTGCATGACGTTGTCGCCAGGTTGTAAACAATTCATCAACATCTATAAGTCGAGATAATAAATTAAATGGAGAATGTAAAATGGGTTCATCTCGATAAAGGAAAATTAGCAAAGCTGCTTTGGTGGCTTTATGAGATAATCGTTTTTTCTTTTTTTCAATCAAGATATTGTGTTTTTCCGGGTCTATCATGGATTCAAAAGAAGCAACCGCACGTTCATGATCTTTTAAATGATACTCAATTTCTTCTT
>CAJWPW010000152.1 GCA_913045415.1 uncultured Fidelibacterota bacterium
AATTCCATTGCTTTAAGAAAACCAATCCAGTCTGTATTATATCCTTTTCCATTATGAACGCAATTTACCGCACCGATTGTTTTTGCAGCTTCATCCAATCCTTTCAAAAATGGAATGATTGATAGCTTATGGGGAATAGTCACATTAAATCCATCCAATTTATTTGAGTTAATAAATGAATCAAGCGAATTTGGGGTAACATGGATTTGTTCAAATGATGCATCCAGCTCAAGCTGGCGATATACTTCTTGGTGAAGGTTGGGACTCAAGGTATGGGCTATGGGATCTCCAATGACAGCGAATCGTTTCATTGTTTTAAACTTTCCAATACATCATAAAATTCAGGATAGGAGATAGATGCACATTCAGGATGATCCAGAACAACATCTCCTTCCGCAATTAATCCGGCAATGGTAAAAGCCATGGCAATCCGATGATCATGAAATGTTTCAATGGTTGCACCTTTCAAATTGGTGGGACCATTAATAATAAATCCATCGTCCAATTCTTCGATTTCGGCGCCCATACTTTTCAGGTTTTTACAAATGGCATGAATCCGATCACATTCTTTTACTCGTAATTCTTTTGCACCACTGACTTCTGTTTCACCCTGGGCTTGGGTAGCAAGAATGGCGATGATAGGGAGTTCGTCTATGAGTCCCGGCACATCATTTTCGTCAATATGAATACCGCGCAAGGGCTGGTGAAATATTTTTAAATCGCCGATAATTTCGCCCGCATCTTCCCATTGATGGATGCACTCGATTCCAGCGCCCATTTTTTCTAATGCAGCGAAAAAACCGGTTCGGGTTGGATTCGCCAAAACGCGGTTCATGACTATTTCTGAATCTGGGACCAAAGCGGCTGCTGCCGCGAAAAACGCTGCGGTGGAAGGATCGCCGGGTACGGACAATTTAAAAGATGAAAGGGAAAAGTTTGATTTTGAAATAGTTGTGCTTAATCCATTCACTGAAATATTTGCCCCAAGTCCAGTCAGCATTTTTTCTGTATGGTTACGAGATAATGTAGATTCTGTAACGGAAGTTTTTCCACCTGCGCCAAGTCCAGCCAATAACACCGCCGATTTCACTTGAGCGCTTGCAACGGGTGATGTGTAATGGATTCCTGTCAGTTCACTTTTGTGAATGGTGATGGGCAATTTTCCATCATTGCTCTTCGATATCAATCCCATTTGAGAGAGTGGATCAAAAATGCGATTCATAGGACGGGATGAAAGTGAATCGTCTCCAATAAATGTGGCGTTGATCCCTTGCCCAGCCATTAGGCCTAATAACAATCTTGTGGTTGTGCCTGAGTTGCCACAGTCCAATGGATTGGTGGGGTCGGAAAATTTCCCACCTTTTACAATCACATCATTTCCTTCATCCCATATTTGGATGCCACAAGCTTCTAAACATTTTCGTGTGGACTGTACATCAGCACCGGTTGACAGGTTGGAAATCCGTGATTCACCATTAGCCAATGCAGCAAACATGAGTGATCGGTGGGAGATCGATTTATCTCCTGGGAATGTTATGTTGCCTTCAATGGCCATTCTGTTTTAGTTCATCTGCAATAAGAAAAGCCAGTTCAATGGCTTGATTTGCATTCAGTCTTGGATCACAATGCGTGCGATATCTGTCAGTAAGATCTGCTTCAGAAATATCATCCAATCCGCCGGTGCATTCGGTTACATTTTGTCCCGTCATTTCTAAATGGATTCCACCCATGCGAGAACCTTCAGATTTATGAATTTGGATATTTTGTTTTACTTCATCAATAATTCGATCGAAAGGTCTTGTCTTAATTCCATTGCTACTTTTAATGGTATTCCCATGCATTGGGTCACAGGACCAAACAACCGTTCGGCCTTGTGCCTGAATTTTTCGAATCAATTTTGGCAAATATGTTTCCACTTTATCATGACCGAATCTTGCAATAATTGTAATCCGTCCCGGTTCATCATTGGGATTTAAAATATCTAAAAGTTCAATTAATTTATCCGAATCTAATGACGGTCCACATTTAATGCCGATGGGGTTTTTTATTCCGCGACAAAATTCTACATGGGCACTATTTTTGAAACGAGTGCGATCTCCAATCCATACAAAATGAGCAGATGTATTATATACATCCCCAGAAGTAGAATCTACTCGGGTAAGCGCTTCTTCATAGGGAAGTAATAACGCTTCGTGACTTGTATAATAATGGACCTGACGAAGTTGGGGCGTATTGCCGGAATTAATACCCAGCGCATCCATGAAATTGAGACTTTCTTGAATCTGATGGGCCAAGTGGCGATACCGCTCACCCTGGGGACCGCTTTTAACAAATCCCATATTCCAGGAATTCACGTGACGTAGATCTGCATAACCACCGTCCGCAAAAGCACGGAGTAAATTTAATGTTGAAGCAGACTGTGAATATGCTTTTAACATGCGTTCTGGGTTGGGTTGACGTTTCTCCGGTTCAAAATGTATACTATTGATAATATCGCCGGTATAGCTGGGAAGCTCAATTCCATCAATTGTTTCGGTGGGACTGGATCTGGGTTTGGCGAATTGTCCTGCCATACGTCCCAGTTTGACCACGGGCAAATTTGCGCCGGATGTTAAGATGACCGCCATCTGGAGGATTACCCGGAACGTATCACGGATATTGTCCGCATGGAATTCAGAAAAACTTTCCGCACAATCTCCCCCTTGGAGCAGAAACCCATTTCCTTCGGCAACATCTGCTAAGGATCGTTTTAGCGAACGGACTTCACCTGCAAAAACGAGTGGCGGAAAATTTCCAAGCGTTTTTTCAACTTCAGATAAATGGTCCTTGTCAGGGTATTCTGGAATATGTTTGGCGGTGAAATTCCGCCAGCTATTAGGTTGCCACATTTTGTACTTCCTTTAGGCGATTATCTAAAGATTCTGTCGCCAGTTTAAGTTGGTTAATCATGTCTTCTGTATATGGATTGTAAAGTTGAAGGTCCGTATAAAGCTCCCATGTATCATTACAGGTTTGCTCTACCAAATCCAATAAATCCAGAAATCCTTGGGTATCAATGGACGTTTTTTGAATACCATATTCTTTTAGCATCCGCCCAAGAAAGTGAGTGACTCCTTGGGTTTTTGCTGCCATTTGATCATGCTGATCCGGCGACATTTCCATTACCTGAATACCTTGATCGTTGAAATATTGTCGCCAAAAACTAAATTGATTATGGAGATCTCTCGTGTTATTCATCATCATCTTTGGACGATTATTGGACATAAATGAATCTGGTCCAAACATTGGGTGGGTTGCAATTATACCGACATTTTCAGGTAAATATTTCTCCATTATTTTCACAGGGTGATTCTTCACCGAGCAAACATCAATAATAGTTGTTCCTTCTGAAAGTTGAGATGAAATATCTGAAATGACTTTTTCAAAGTGTCGAATCGGAACTGCAATAAAAATGACTTTTTCTTTTAAAACATTTTTAAGATCTACGAAATCAACACCGGGAAATTCACCAGTTGACTTAAGATCATATGCTTTGATGGAAAATCCTTTTTGCAAAATGTTGGCCAATACTTTCCCAAATCGTCCAAATCCAATAATGCCAACGCTATTCATGAATCCTTCAAATTTTTAATACCAAGAAACAGAGTCAAATTATGTTTTAAGTCATGAATACTGTCTTGAAGAATTTCCAATCCGTAGAGATCTGCACACGCTTTATTGGCAATGACGCCGGCCGTTTTAGGCAGTTTGCCTTCAGAAAGTCTGCGGGCCGCTTCCGCCGTATCGTCTTCTTCGATGAGCGGTCGCGTCCAAAAATGTTCACTTAAATAATCTTTACATTGGCGAAGCGCTTGCTGATGAGAGTGGATTTCTGTCACATCACCCACATGCATTCCAGCGAGTCCCAATAAATTTTGGGTAATAGGGATATGGAACATTTCAATAATTTTGCAGCGGAATTTTGCCAGCGCTTCCACACTTTCTATCACCACGCCCCCTTGTGCATTTTCCATTGCAAAGATGCCGTATTCCGTTTCGCCATTTTCAACACCAGCTAAAACGTGTTCCGATGAAATTTGATAAACGATTTCCGCTCCTTCAAGCCCATGGTTATTGGCAAATTCGTGAGCGGCTTGTTCGGAAAAACTACCTTTTCCGCCTTGGATTCCTATTGTCATTATTTTATTCCTTTTAAATTTTGAATTAAAATTTTTGTTGTTTCCACTGGATTCGAGCTTCCATCCATATTCTTAATAATGGCAGATCCA
>CAJWPW010000153.1 GCA_913045415.1 uncultured Fidelibacterota bacterium
TAGACAATGGACATATTTCTAAGATTAGACCAGGAATTTCCAGGAAACCGCAACGGAATCAAGGTAGTCGAAGTAACAGGGACACTCGGAATCGCAGTAGGAGCAAAAATAGAAAGAAACAGTAAAAATAGTTTTATCGTTCAATGATTCTTACTAACCTTCCAAGATTAAATCATTCATCAGATACTAATAATGAACATTAATGTCACTTCACTCCTAAATTCATTTACTGATAAGCATATTCTCGTTATCGGGGATGTGATGTTAGATAAGTATATTTTGGGAAGCGTCGATCGAATTTCGCCGGAAGCGCCGGTTCCGGTTGTACATATTGAAAAGACCGATCACCATTCTGGTGGTGCTGCCAATGTGGCTCGTAATATTCATGGACTGGGAGGAAAGGTAACTCTCATTGGATTGGTCGGCATGGATGACAGCGGGAAACAGCTTAAAACTATTCTGTCAGAGGACGAGGGAATCTCCTGTCAATTATTGACCGAAGTTCAACGGGAAACCATTGTAAAAACCCGGATTATTGCACAAGGGCAACAGGTGGTGAGATTAGATAAGGAGAATGTTACAGCACCATCTCACGATACTATAGTATCGCTCAAACAGGCTATATCAAATTCACTCGATGATATGGATGGTGTAATCCTACAAGATTACAATAAAGGTCTTTTTACAAAAGGCCTTATTCAATGGATCATGGACCAAACTCGTGAGAAATCTTTACCAGTTTATGTTGATCCAAAGAAGCACCATTTCTCTTTTTATTCTGGTGCTCGCTTGTTTAAGCCAAATTTGTCAGAATTTTTTACCGGAATAGATGATGAAACCGATTTAGAAAAAGCAGGCGAATCTTTTCGTTCCCAACACGGATTTGACTTGCTCATGGTGACGCAAGGAGAAAAAGGGATGTCTCTTTTCTCGAAAGATAAATTTTACCAGATTGATACGAAAGCCAGGGCTATTCATGATGTGTCTGGTGCAGGAGATACGGTCATTGCTACTTTTGCTTTGAGCGATGTATGCGGTTCTCCTCCAAATGATTCTGCCTGGCTTGCCAATTTAGCTGCTGGAAGAGTTTGTGAGGAAGTTGGTGTGGTTCCAATTGATACGAATTCTTTGATGGAAATTGTTAATCACCATCATGATTGAGTTTCAATTGAATGATGTTTCGTTTCCTACTCTTTTTTCTATTTTTTACTCAACTTTCTCAACTGAACGGCCAACCCGATTCGCGGTTTCGCCCATTTGATTGGGTTTTGTACCGGGGCGCTGGTTCTATATCATCTATCACGGAAGGATTCACTTTTGCGTATATTGGCACTGAAATGGGTGGGTTAAAACGGTTCAATTTATATAGTAATAATTTTGAAGAGCCCATTACTACTGCTCAAGGACTTAAAGATAATCAAGTGACAGCCACCCATTTTGATTTGGGTACAGGACTGATCTGGGTTGCATCACCGCACTACGTGCAATATTCATTTTCTAGAGAAGGTGATTGGTATGCCAAAGAACTTCAGAATTTAGGACTTTCACGAAATGATAGGATTAATCGCATTGGATCCAGCACTAATTATATTTGGCTTCAGGCAAGATCGTCTTATGTAAAACTGGATCACTCTTCCGGCATTTTAGTGGGGATTTATCCAACGCCGGACGAATTAGATATTCATTGGAGCAGTGGACAATATGTTGGGCAATCTAATCTTCATGAAATATTCATGAATTATTCTGCTATGGATGGTTGGATTCTTAACGGAGATGAGTTTATTGACCCTTTAGGTCGTAGGATAGAAATCACCACCGGCTTGATAGCACGTCATGGTAATGTATTTGCTGGCGGTGGAGATGGAACCTTTTTCCATGGTACAACAACCATGGAAACATTTTTCCCCATGAAACTGGATATTTCTAATACGGATGTCGTTGGTTTATTCGATGATGGAAATTCCTTATGGATTGGGAGTTCTGATTTTGTTTCGTCCAAAGGCGTTTCATGGCTAAACCCACAATCTAATGAATCCTTTGTTTATGAATTTGAAGGGACGATCAATATGAGCCCAACTCCTGTATATTCTATACATGTCTCCGATGGTGAACTTTGGGCTGGTGGAAAGGGAATAATATTGGTTTATGATATGAAAGATGATTACTGGCGCACTTTAGGAGAGGAGCGTGGCGTACCATCTGGGGTAATTTGGGATGTACATGGTGATTCCAGTTATATCTGGATCGCTTCATCTGTTGGTCTTCGACGAATTGAACGAGTAACTCGGCGAGAATCTCCCATTGGGATTGAAAATCTTTTTTTTAATATCCCTGTTTATGATATAGAAGGTGTGGATGATGATATTTGGATAGGTTCCAGATCCGGTGTATTTGTATTTAACCAACAGAATCCCCAGATTAGGCAGGCAAAGGATATTGGCAGAAAAGATTTCCCGGAATTAATGAACCGCATTACAGCAATAAAAGAGTTTGAACGTGTAGTCTATGTAGTGTGTGAGATGGGTATTGCTAAATTTGACTTGAAAGAACGTATTTGGGAACTTATTTTCCCGTCCAGTATATATCATGCAAAGACTGTCTATTCTCTTACTGTTAATCAAAAACATATTTTCCTAGGCACCGAAAACGGGTTAGTTCGGATTAATAAAAAAACAGGGTTTACTCGGGAATATTCATTCTCTTTTATTGGACAGGTTAATGCAATGAATTTAGATGGAAAAACGCTTTGGCTTGGTTCATCTCAAGGTTTGGTAAAATTCAAATGGAAGAGAGATCTGTGATTAAAAATATTATTATATTCATTTTAGTTGTGTTAAGTAGCAACTTGAATGGCCAAAGTATTGGGCGATCAAAAAAGAATAATTCAAATGTTGAAAAATTTGTTTTGGTCCCATTTGCGGAGGCGATTCATTCAGATTCAATTAAAGTTGTCACTTTTATCGAAATTCCCTTTTATTCACTCCAGTTTGTGAAAGATGGAGATGAATTCAAAAGTGGATATCAGGCATCCATCGGAATAAAAGGGAAAAACAGTGAAGATTTAGGGCATCAGGTTTGGACAGATAGCATCAAGGTCAGTAATTATTCCTACACAAAATCTGGTATAAAAAATCGAAAACATTATTCGACTATTACTATTCCTGTCGGTGGAAAGTATGAAGTCACTGGAGAGTTACAGGATAATGACACGCGGAAAAAGGGCATCCGAGTAAAGAAACTAAATTTTAAAGCATATTCTAAGTTACCTGTACTTATGCCGCCGACATTTTTATTAAACCTGGAAGGAGATTGGGGATTTGAAACAGGGAAAATTCCCACAAACGGATTTAGAGTCCGAGAAATAGGGGACGGTATAGACTTAAAGGTATCCGGTTTTGTTGACTCTGGCGAATTTGATGTGGATATTTATTTATCAAATGGAACTGCCATAGATTCACTTATGATGCAATTTTCAGGATACGGAGACTTAGGATATTTCAACGAAAATATATTTATCCCAGCCAATCAGTTAAAGTCTTTGAAAAATGATTTTAAAATCGTGCTGACTCAAAATGGCTCAACTGATATAAAAAAGACCGCATTTTCAACCTATAAACCAGGCATATCTAATTATGTTTATAATATTGATCTGGCACTAAGGCAAATGAAGTATGTGATGACTAATGATGAACGACTTCAATTAAAAAAGAAATCAAAAAAGGATAAGGAACAGCTATTTTATTCGTTTTGGAAGAGTAGAGATCCAACACCTGAAACAGAATATAATGAACTGATGGAAGAATATTATGGCCGTGTTTGGTATGCAAACGAACACTTTGATGCTTGGCAGCCAGGATGGGAGACGGATCGTGGAATGATCTACGTCCTTTTTGGTCCACCAGATGAAATCCAGCGAACACATTCATCAACGTCCACGTCTGCATTATATCAAACGTGGAGCTATTATAAAATCAGTAAACAATTCATTTTTAAGGATATGAATGGTTTTGGGGATTTTCGATTGGAAACTCCATTTTTGGGAGCAGGGCTATGATCCTTGAACGCTTTTCCCATAGCGGTATTCAGTCATTTAAAAAATGTCCGGCACAGTTCAAATTCCGGTATATTGATCAAATATATAAAAAGGATGAAGGAATTGAAGCATTTCTAGGAAAACGAGTCCATGAATCTATCGAATACCTGTACGAGCTGGTCAAATCAGGTGTGATTCCAGTGGTGGACGAAATACTAAAAGT
>CAJWPW010000154.1 GCA_913045415.1 uncultured Fidelibacterota bacterium
TGAATGATGATGAAATTGGAGATGGAATTATTCCAACAATTTCCATGGGTGACACGATAATAATTGAATCTATGATTGAATCACCCATATCTGGATTACATTCCATTTCGATCATTTTGGATATTGTAGATGATGGTAATTATGAAAATAACATTGCAACCTTTTTACTTGCTGTTCGATATCTTTTTGGGGATGTGTTAGTGAATGAATTTTTTCCACTTCCCGATTCAACCGAATCAGAATTTGTGGAAATGATTCCACAGAAAAATGTAAATATAAATAATTGGACCATTAGAGATTTTGGTGGGACAAAAGGTGTTCTCCCAAACCTTGACCTATCTGCATTCACTTATTGTTTAATAACAGATGATTCTTCTTTTCTTGATATCATCCCCGACACATCTATTCTTATCCTCCCTGAAAATGGCTTGCCCGGATTAAATAATTCCAGTGAAACAATTTATATTTTAGATCATACTGAATCTGTAATTGATTCGCTACATTATAATGAAAATTGGTCACTCATGGATTCCAGATCAGTTGAAAAATACCGGATCACTGACATATCTAATGAGCCAAATAATTGGGGAATCTCGGTTGGAGAAGCGGGCAAAACTCCCGGATTCCAAAATTCGCTTTTTTTCTCAGATCTTCCTTCAAAAGGGAGTGTCACAATATCACCTGATCCCTTTTCTCCTGATGGCGATGGTATTGATGATGAATTGACAATCACCTATTCCCTACCTTATCTCGGAGCAGCTATTCGATGGGAAATTATTGATATGGCAGGGCGAGTCATCGCAAAGCCTTATTATAATTATCAAGTGGCCCAAAATGGAAAACTTACATGGAATGGGCAAAGGGATAACGGGAAATCGGCACGGATTGGGATTTATGTGATGAAAATTTCTTTCCAAGATGTAGCATCCGTCCAATCATGGGAAACGGTTAAAACTGTTGTTTTGGCGAAACCATTATAATCCGGTATCGCTAAAAAAGAGTTGTCACATGGTTTTATTTGGATGAATGATCCAATCCGCATTATAAAGATCTACAAATCCCGGGGCAATTTTATCATTGGCACGACCCTGTGACAGCTTAAATAAAAAACCAACATAGTTAGAATCCGGTCCATGTTTCCTGCCATTGTTTTGGGTTTTTCCAATTCGGTGTCCAATGGCTACAATTTCAAATTCAATAAATTTTTCCAACGACAGGTTGTAGGTTGCCTCTCCAAGTAAATTAGTTGTCATACTGTGATCGAGTAAATCGGTAGGTGTCCAATCATTTTCCCCAAGGAGCCATTCCCCTTTTGCAATTGCCGATGATGAACCGGTAATTTTAAATCGCATTTCATCTTTTTCATATTCCAGAATTTCAATCTGTATCTTAGATGACTTGATTTCTGTTGGTGCAAAGGGGAGTGTTTGTCCGCGAACATTATCAACCAGGTGAAAGCGAAATATGCGATCATTTAATTTTTCGGGGAGATCGTAGATATCTCCAACTTTTGGATGATTCGGTAACCATTGGCGGGATTCGTCTTTATTGAACCATACATGGTCAATATTCCAACGGTCGCTTCGTTCTTCATTTATTGGGGGATCTGTAAATATATCAATATTATAGGATGTGAGTACCAGCCCATCTTCCGGATAACTGTTTTCCCAACGATGGGCGGCATTCAACAAATGATTTTCCGGGAGACTTCGTTCAGTCAATGGTAGTTCATGCCATTTTCCCAGCCCAGTCTTGACCGTATTCAGGACTACATCGGCATCAAGAGAATTGATTGAGCTCAATAGATCGCCCTTTGGTGTGCAAACATAAATCCCTTGCCGTGACCCTCCTACTCTCCTGTAATGCCCTTTATTTGCCATTTCCTGGAAAATATTGGCATCATTATCCTGTGCACCCTGCAGGCGCCAAACTTCATCTGTTGTGGGAACAAATTGTTTTGCAAGATCAATCAATCTGGAATCTGACCAAACGGACCGCCGGCCCGCCACACCATTGTTTCACGTACAGCCCAGTGGATGACCATTCATGACCCATAACAGCACCGGTTTTTGTTGGGTGTTCGCCTGGATCAATCCTTCACTAAATGAGCTCAACCATGGAATACGGGTCCAGGCAAGTTCATTCTGTGTCGGTGTGATATAGTTTTTCCACATGTCAAAATTCTTTGGCGTAAGAGAAAATGCGTCTTCCTGGAGAGTACATCCAGAAAAAAAGATGAAAACCAGGATGAATTGGGCTACAATGGTTCGGCTCATATCTATTGTTCTTAAAAGGTAAGTTGGTGTTGTTTAAAGTTTTTATGATCATTTATGCGGGTCTTCATTGGGTTACAACCTTAGCAAGATCATTAAAATTTAATAAAACTAGCCTGTCCGGGAAAACCATTATAATCCCACAAACAATCCCAATAAATTCACCCCGTTCAATTTTATGAAAATATTAATTTCACAATTACCTCAATCTCCCTGGTGGCAAAATGGCGTCCCCTTATATGATGATAACCCGGCTATGCGTTTGGGCGCAATGCCAGACCAATCCATATTGGAAAAGGAACGATTAGATCTCATTTCGATTTTAAATGATCTGAATATTGAAATTATAGAACTTCCTTTCCCCAGTGCTTATAACGCTGATCCAATTAAACATGATTTTGTTTACATTAGAGATCCCTTCATTACAAATCAAAAAGGGAAGGCGGTGATTCTTAGAATGAAAGAGCCCAACCGCCGTGGAGAAAGTACCATGGCGGGGCAACTTCTTGAAAAAATGGGTATGGAAATTACTCGTATCCCCGATAAGCCCGGTCTTTATGCAGAAGGAGGTGAATTTTATTTTTGTGCTAAAGAAAATATTTTATTTAGCGGTCAATGCCGCAATAGCGTATCAGGAATGGAAGCAGTTGCAGAAGCGCTAAACATCACTGAGTTGGTAATCATTCAAAGTCACTCTTATCATTTAGATACATACTTTACGCCTGTATTAAATCAAGAAGGACATGTATGTGCTCTCATCCTTTGTATGGATATTATTTCCGTAAAATCTGCACGAGACTTAAATGAATTTGCAGATAAAAAAGATATTCCTATCATTAACATTCCATTGGAAGATGCCATTGGTACCGCAGCTAATCCCGGATCTTTTGCGGCCAATGCATTACCCCTCCCCGGTGTTTTAATTGGACCCAGCCATTTTTCGGATAGAAGTATCGATGATCGTCTGGCAGATATGGGTGTGCAAAGGATCGTTACACCCACAACCCAATTTGAATTAAGTGGTGGCTCCATTCATTGTATCACAAACGAAATTTGAAATATAAAAGGTGAACTTCTTTATTTATTTTTACGAAACGATGGCATCTGGATAAATATCCAAAATTCAATTAAAACAAAAAAGGGACGATAAATCGTCCCTTTTTTAATTACAATTAATTCGAAATTAAATTCCTAATCCAAGTCTGAAATTCATGCTCCCAAAACCATCATTGCCCGGCACAATATCTTTTGCCAGAGTATACCGATAGTAGGCAAAAACATCAAATGTTAATAGCCTGAATTGTAGCCCAGCCTGGAAATGGAGACCCTTAGCTTCAATCGCATTATCTTCCATCCATGTTTCCAATGCTGCTGAATCAAATTCTCCATTTTGCAAATCTGCATTACCTTCAGCGTCGACAACAAATGATTCCATCATTTCTTGATCGATCAAAGGTGTTGCCACATGCTGGTTGAATCCAGCACCTGCATATAACTTTGCTTTTGCTAAAAAGGGGATGCCCAGTTTAAAAACTGGTTTTTGAATAGTGATATAAGTATTTGCTGCAGCATAGGCAAAACCAAAGGTATCAGGTTTTGCTACACCTAAATCCATCATAGCATCGTTGTAAAATGAAAAATCATATACATTCGCCATTCCATTTACTTCAATATCCAGGTCAACCACCGGAATAATATCAAGATATAAGTAGCCGCCAATAGAAAAACCATTCTCAAAACCATGATGGTCGATTTGCCCAACTTTGCCAATACCTTCAATCGTTAAATCTGATGATGACGCATCAACAGTAAATGTTGCTTGCCCCAAACTCAAACCTAGTCCACCAATAGCAAAAACGGATATGGGTAGTACATACAATGTGATACCGATAAAAAATTTCTTCAT
>CAJWPW010000155.1 GCA_913045415.1 uncultured Fidelibacterota bacterium
CAACCATGCCACGCCAATTATTGCGGGAAATGTGAGTTTTTACAATGAATCAAAAAGTGGCGCCATTCCCCCCAGCCCCATTTTGAGTTGTTTGGGCCGATTCAAAGATGTAAACAAAGCAGTGCCGGGTCATTTTCAAAAATTGGATTCTGTTGTGTTAATGATTGGCGAACGAAAAAATGAATTGGGCGGTTCGGTTTATTACAGTCTGTATGATGAAATGGGTGCCAATGTTCCGAAGCCTAATTTAGAAGAAGTAAAAAACCAAATATTTGCCCTAACCGATTGTATTGATGATGGCTTGGTTTTATCCTGCCATGATATTTCTGATGGTGGTGTTGCATCCGCCCTTGCGGAAATGACTTTTGGGAATGATATTGGTTGTGATATAAATATTGATAGCAACCTTTTAAATGAAAAATTATTATGGTCCGAAACGGGTGGCTTTATTTTAGAAATATCATTGGAAAATATTGATGGAATAAAAACCATATTTTCACATGTTGAATTGGATGTTTATGAAATTGGAAAAACAATCGGCAATTTAATTCAAATAAATAACGTTGTTGGTTTGACTGTGAATAAAGCAAAAGAAGCGTGGACAAATGGATTGCGTGAAAAACTTTAGATCCACGAAGACAGCAAGAGTGCAAAGAAATATTATGTTTTATCTTTGTGAGCTTTACGACTCTGTGGCAAAAATAAAATGAGCAATATAGATTACAAATCAGCCGGTGTTGATATTGATGCTGGAAACGAAGCCGTGGATCGCATTAAAGATGGGGTGAAATCAACTTTTACGTCCAATGTGCTTACAGGGCTCGGGGGTTTCGGTTCGCTCTACGATCTGAAACCTATTCTGGAAAAATATGATCATCCGGTAATGGTTCAGAGCATTGATGGCGTGGGGACGAAAACAATCATTGCCCGGAAATTGGGAAAATTCGACACCATTGGCATTGATCTTTTGAGCGCCGCCGCCAACGATATTTTGGTCATGGGTGCAAGACCGCTCACTTTTCTTGATTATATCGCAAATGACAAATTGAATCCGGACATTATTGAAGAAATTGTTTCAGGCATGGTCAAAGCCTGTCGGGATACGGGCGTGTCTTTAGTCGGTGGTGAAACAGCAGAAATGCCAGACACTTATCTGCCCGGAGAACATGATTTGGTGGGCATCATCACCGGGGTGGTAGAAAAGGAAAAAATTATTACTGGTGAAACTATTGAACCGGGTGATGTGGTGTTAGGGCTTCCATCCAGCGGACTGCATACCAACGGTTATTCGTTTGCCCGAAAATTATTTTTTGAAATTGGCGAATACAATGTGAATGATACGATCCATGAATTGAAAAATTCAGTGGGGCTCACATTATTGGAACCACATATTAATTATACGAATCATGTTTTTTCTGTTTTGGATAAAGGCATTGATATTAAAGGCGTCGCCCATATTACCGGTGGTGGACTTGTGGAAAATATTCCACGGATTTTACCGGATGGTTGCGGTGTGGAAGTTCAAAACGGATCCTGGCCCGTGTTACCCGTTTTTAATGTAATGCAATCCATCGGAAATGTGGATAAAAATGAAATGTTTCGGGCATTTAATATGGGCATTGGAATGGTCTTAATTGTGAATTCGGATGATGTGAATTCTATAAAGGGTGCGCTAAAAAAATTGACAGAAGTTTACGAAATTGGGTTGATTACAAACGAAAATAAAACAGTCCAAATTTTATGATAAACTCGATTCAATTATTTTACCCCGTTTTTGCAATGATATTGCTTTCGTTTTTGGTTATGTTTATCCTGCTCTGGAAAAATGTTAGCGCTACTAAAAACCGACGGGTTCAGATGCGTTTTTTTATCTTATATAAAAATAAGGAAGATGTCCCAGATGATCTTCTTCAAGCGCGGGACCATTATAAAAACCTATTCGAATTACCTCTGTTATTCTACTTACTGTGCATTCTGGTATATTTAACTGTGGATGTTACCATTGTTGACTTGGTTTTTTCTTGGTCCTTTGTAGCCTTTCGATATATTCACAGCTATATTCGCGCAACAAGCAATTGGGTGCCACGGCGATTTGCATTTTTTGCAGCCGGGTTTGTTGTTCTCTTTGTTCATTGGGTATTTTTTGCTATAAGAATTTCGGGGTTGATAAATGTCTAATATTAACATCGCTATCATTCAATTTCCTGGCTCCAACACAGAGAGAGAAACATTCATGGCTTGTCACCGTGTCGGGTTAAACCCTGTTGAGCTTTTATGGAATGAGCCACCGGAAAAATTGTCTGATTTCGATGGTTATGTGATCGTGGGCGGTTTTGCTTATGAAGATCGTTCCCGGGCCGGTGTGATTGCGGCGCTGGACCCCATCATGAAGCAAGTCAAAATTGAAGCGAAAAAAGGAAAGCCAGTTCTCGGTATCTGCAACGGCGCCCAAATTTTGGTAGAAAGCGGGCTTGTCCCCGGGCTGGCTGATCATCGCGTCGGTGTGGCCTTAACGGATAATAAGCGCGTGAAAGGCGGCCATGTGGTTGGGATTGGCTATTATAATACATGGGCAAATTTGAAAATGTCTGTACCGCCAAACCGTGGTGCGTTCACTCGACATTTGAATACGGACGATTTTATCAATATTCCTTTAGCCCATGGCGAAGGGCGCTTTATTATCCCGGATGAGTTGCTTGAAAAAATGATCGCCAACGACCAAACCGTTTACCGCTATTGCGATAACGCTGGAAATATTATGGACGAATTTCCCACCAATCCCAATGGATCTATGTACAACCTGGCGGCGGTATGCAACCCGCAAGGAAATGTGATGGCTATGATGCCCCACCCGGAACGGACGGGAAACGGTGATCCCGTTTTTTCATCCATGAAAGATTTTATCGAAAACGCAAATCCGTTGACCGATCATACTCTGTCCTTTAATCGTCCCCATTATGAAGTGGCCAATTATAAAGCCAACGGTGATGCCGCCGAATGGATTATTGATATGATAATCACTGATAACGAAGCATCGTCCGTTCGTAATGCGCTGGATCATTTGGGATACGATATTACCATCACGCGCCAAACCCATTGGGAAATATCCATGGATGGTAACCGGGAATCCATCTTGAAAAAAATTGACAAAACAGGCGAACTTTATAATTCCAATAAGGAATTCATTAGCAAACCCACGTCTATAGAAAACACCACATCTTTCTTGGTACGTCAAAAAGAAGACATGATCGGACGAGCAAAATTCGAATCCCTGATAGAACGATTTGAAATTGATGGAATTTCCGAAATTAAACGCGGTGTCATATGGAATGTCACGGTAAAGAGCGGTAACTTGGAAAATGTTTTAGGCAACCTTTTAGATACACACATATTATTCAACCCATTATCTCATGAATGCTATCGAATCAACTGAGCATTACAAAGACCGCATCAAAGCGGAACTGAATAACACCTTAACCGAAACGTCTTTGTCCGGCGGAACCAAGCGAACCGGGAAAGTCCGGGACCAATATAATTTTGGCGACAAAGTCGTGCTCATTACCACAGATCGTCAAAGCGCCTTCGATCGGGTTCTTGCCTCCATTCCTTTTAAAGGACAAGTTTTAAATCTCACCAGCGCGTGGTGGTTTGAACAGACCAAACACATTATTCCTAACCAAGTGATATCAGTCCCCGATCCCAATGTGACTCTGGCAAAAAATTGTGATGTCTTCCCCATAGAATTTGTGGTCCGCGGATATATTACTGGCAGCACCAGCACTTCACTTTGGACAGTTTACAATAGGGGCGACAGAAAATATTGCGGAAACGACCTACCAGAAGACTTGGTGAAAAATCAAAAGTTAACTGCCAACATGCTTACTCCTACTACCAAAGAAGAGCACCATGATCGCCCCATTGCTCCGGATGAGATTGTGAGCGAAGGATGGATGATGCAAGAAGACTGGAATTATTGTAGCGAAAGGGCGTTGGAACTCTTTGCTTTCGGACAAAAGAAAGCAGCCGAAAACGGCATGATATTGGTGGATACCAAATATGAAATGGGCCGGGATTCAAGTGGTGAAATAATGCTTATTGATGAAATCCACACGCCGGACTCAAGCCGTTACTGGATTGCCAAAACCTATGGTGAACGAATGGCAGCCG
>CAJWPW010000156.1 GCA_913045415.1 uncultured Fidelibacterota bacterium
CTCTTGTTCATGAATATAAACCAAGTGATGATTTACAAGAGCCTGTCATTTTAAGAATTAAACCGGACGTCATGGCATAACCTGACATTAAATCGTTATTAAAAAAGGCTCCATTTGGAGCCTTTTTTATTTTCTTTATAACGAGGTAAAAAGAATTCTTTTTAAAATTATCCAACCATCTGTCAATTTTAATTTTTTACCCTCTGTTTGACTTCTTCTTCTATATGAAATTGGAATTTCTTTAATAGTATTATTTTCTGAAACGAGGCTTGATGCAATTTCTACATCTATGTCAAATCCGGTAGAAACAGGCAACCCATTATTTAGATCAGACTTATAAAATGCTTTACAACCACATAGTACATCCGTAAAACTAGTTTGATTTATAAGATTAAATAATCCATTTAAGAAGAAATTTCCAAAATCCAAGAGTGACTTGGTTGGATTCATTGAATTTATTCTGGACCCAAAAATAACGTCAATTCCTTCAACCTTGTTCAAAATCATAAAAGATGTCACTTCACGGAGATCTAGTTCCAAATCCCCATCAAAAAGAATAATTTTGTCATGGGATGCTTTTTCTAATCCTGCACAGATAGCTTTCCCTTTCCCAAAATTATTCTGAAAATGGATTAAGGTAATAAATGAGCATTCTTGTAATAATCCACCGGATTGATCATTACTTCCATCATCAATGATGATAATTTCATTATTCTGGGAATAGGGTTTTAGTCTATCAAGTAAAGTAGGGAGACTTTCAACTTCATTATGAACCGGGATAATGATTGAATAAGACATGAATTAATTTTGGTTATAAAAAGTGGTCATTTGACAGCTTTTTATACTATTAGACCTAAAATGATATCAATGCGAATCTTATTTTTTACCAACACCCAATTTTATTACATTGGGGTGATCGTTTTTTATCACATTCCTAGAATCAATAATCAGGTCACTGTTTTTTTCCACAAATTGAAAATCAATTTGGTCATGGTCCGTCATGATGACGATGGCATCTGAATTATTAAGAGTCTCTTTTGTGAGTGTCTCTATTCCCATCATTCTGTTTCCATTAAGTTCCACAAATGAAACATACGGGTCATAAAATGAAAGTTCAGCGCCATCATTTTCCAATAACTTCATGACGTCTAAAGCAGGTGATTCACGGACATCATTTACATTTTTTTTGTAGGCAACTCCTATAACGATGATTTGACTCCCAAAAATTCCTTTTCCATTACGATTTAATCCTTCCCGAACGAGATCCACCATGTGAAGCGGCATAGATGTATTCATCTCAGCCGCCAATTCAATAAATCGAGCATTGTAATCCAGCGTTTTCAATTTCCAGGACAAATAGTGTGGATCGATGGGGATACAATGTCCGCCCAATCCGGGACCAGGTGTGAATTTCATAAAACCAAATGGTTTAGTCGCTGCGGCATCAATCACTTCCCACACATCTATACCTAGTTTTTCACACATGATTGCTACTTCATTCGCTAGGCCAATATTGATAGCTCTAAACGTATTCTCCAAAAGTTTGACCATTTCTGCGGTTTCAGGAGAAGAAACTCTTACGACCTGTTCAACGATCGTTTCATAAATAAATTCACCCATTTCACCACATTGGGGCGTTATACCACCTAATATTTTTGGTGTATTGGCAGTTTTATATTTTTCATTTCCAGGATCAACTCTTTCCGGAGAAAAGCAGAGATAAAACTCATGGCCTGCCCTGAGACCTTTTGATTCCATTTCAGGTAAGATTAATTCTCTCGTTGTGCCGGGATAACTTGTGCTTTCTAAAACAATGAGCATATCATGATGAATAAAATCTTTCATATTTTCCATAACTTGATTTATGAAAGAAATATCAGGATTCTTTTGTTTATTTAGAGGCGTAGGGACGCAAATGGAAATCGCATCCAGATTCTGAATCACAGAAAAATCAGAAGTGGCAGAAAGTTGATTCATTTCAACTGCATTTTTCACAGGTTCATCCTTAATATCTTGGATGTAATTCTCACCTCGATTCAGTTTTTTTATTTTTTCCTGATCTACATCGATTCCGGTAACATGAAACCCCGCCCGCACAAACTCCATTGCAAGAGGTAGGCCCACATAACCTAGACCGATGACACCAATTTGTGCATCCCGGTTCTCAATTTTATTTTTTAAGTTCATTTAAGATTTATAATTGTTCAGTAGAATAAAGAAGACAGGAATTTATATTAATTCGTTGGGAAGGGATAACTATATTTACGACAAATTTTAGCAAATTATATAGAAATTTATGGGAAATATTGATTGGCGAATTCGTTTGGCAGGTGGTGCCACCATGCTGATTGGAGCTATTCTTGCAATTATTCATGCATTGGAACTTCGGTCTAGTGGTGAAGATTTTAATCAGTTTGGTATATTAGCAATGCTGGCGATTTGGGGCGGCTGCGACTGGATCGTCAAAGGAATCCAAGGAAAAAAATAATTGATGCGTGATGTAGTTCACCAATACATGACGGATCCCAATCCGTTTATTTTATTTGGATTAGATCATATAATCGGGACAATTGTTTTTTTGGGTCTCTGGATTTGGTTACCAACTTATTCTAAAAATAATCTAACAAAGCCCAGGCAAGAACAACTAGGTATTGTTTTGGGTCTTATCGTTATGTCGAATTATCTGGCATGGGTTGGTTTGGAAGCAATCGCCGGTACTTTTGATTCAAAACTTCATCTCCCATTTCATTTATGCCGGTTTGCAAATCTTGCAATTCCTTTCGTCATGATCTGGAAAAAAGAAAGGCTCTTTCAGGTGTTATATTTTTGGGGTATGTCCGGAATGCTCCAGGGTGCTATTACACCGGATGTAACTCATGGATTTCCACATTTTCATTATTTTAGATTTTTTATTGGCCATAACGGAATGGTTCTTGTATTGATTTATGCTATTGTGGTTTTTGATTTGAGACCCACACTTAAAGGGCTATGGGACTCATTTCTTGCACTCAATGCATTTTTAGTATTTGCTGCAATAGTAAACCTAATATTGGATTCCAATTATTTTTGGATCTGTGGTAAGCCGCCTACCGCATCCTTATTGGATTATTTAGGTCCATGGCCGTGGTATATTTTGATAGCTGAATTTGTTGCATTGTTACATTATTTGGTTGCTTATGCGCCATTTTATTTTTTTAATAAAAGGATCCACTCTTGAATAAAATTGAATTAGGGTTAACGATATTCTTATTGGGAACCATAATTGCAGGGATGAAAATGACACCACCCGTTCAAAAATTAACACCACCCCACGCACAAAAAATTCCAAAAGATGTTACGGTACATCATGATACCAGAATTGATGATTATTATTGGTTAAAGGAACGTGACACCCAACCAGTCTTAGATTATCTTAAAGCAGAAAATGATTATACATTTGCAAAAATGAAACACACCGAGTTGCTTCAAAAAACTTTGTATAATGAAATGCGGGGAAGGATAAAGGAAGATGATACAACCGTTCCTTACAAATTTGGAAATTATATGTATTATACCCGAACAGAAGAGAATCTACAATATGACATCTATTGCAGGAAATTGGGTAATTCGAGTGGCGACGAGGAAATCACGCTTAATATGAATGAAATGGCAAAAAAACATGATTATATCGATTTAAGTGCTTATAAGATTAGTCCAAACGAAAAATTGTTAGCGCTCACAATTGATACTTCTGGTGCGGAACTCTATAAGCTGATTATCAAAGATATCAAAACTGGAGAGATTCTGGATGATCATCTTTCAAATCTTGATGGTTCCGTAGAATGGGCCAATGATAATAAAACTTTATTCTATACCGTGCTTGATAAAGCCCATCGTTCTTACCAGCTGTGGCGTCATGAATTAGGGAATAAACAATCTGATGATGTCCTGGTATTCCAGGAAGACGATGATCGCTTTTCTGTTGGACTTCATCGAACAAAAAGTGGAGAATTCCTGAAGATGGACTTGGAAAGCCAAATTACCACTGAAGTTTACCTTTTGGATCGAAATGATCCTTTTGGAGAATGGCAATTGGTGCAACCTAGAGAGCAGGGCGTCGAATATTACGTATACCAGCGTGGTGATTATCTTTATCAGATTACGAATAAAGATGCGAT
>CAJWPW010000157.1 GCA_913045415.1 uncultured Fidelibacterota bacterium
GCTTTGGTCATGTATCCCATCCATGCCTACGGTTCCGATGAACAAAAAGCCAAATGGCTCCCAGAACTGGGTGCAGGAACCAAGATCGGCTGTTTCGGACTAACGGAACCTAACTTTGGTTCTAATCCCGGCGGTATGGCGACACGATGTAAACGAGATGGGGACGGCTGGGTTATTAATGGCAATAAAATGTGGATCACCAATGGATCTTTGGCAGATGTATCTGTTGTGTGGGCTCGGGATGAAGATGGCCTTGTTCGTGGATTCTTATTAGAAAAGGGAATGGAAGGATTCACAACCAGTGATATTCATGGAAAATTGAGTCTCCGCGCTTCCATTACATCTGAACTTTCTATGGCGAATGTAAGGGTCCCAGATTCTGCGCGGCTCCCTAATATTGAAGGATTAAAAGGGCCGCTGGGTTGTTTGACCCAAGCACGGTATGGCATTGCCTGGGGAATGGTAGGTTGCGCAATAGATTGTTATAATACAGCTTTAGACTATGCAAAGGAGCGAAAACAATTCTCCAAGCCTATCGGCGGATATCAATTAATTCAGGCTAAATTGGTAGAAATGGTTACACGGATTACAGAAGCGCAATTGTTGGTGTATCGATTGGGAAGATTAAAAGATGAAGGGAAGATGACCTTTCAGCAAGTATCCATGGCAAAGCGGAACAACTGTGTTATGGCCCGGGATGTGGCGAGAGTGAGCCGGGAGATACTGGGTGCAAACGGCATAACAGAAGATTATTCACCTATGCGTCATATGGCGAATATTGAATCAGTTTATACTTACGAAGGCACCCACGAAATGCACACATTAATCTTAGGGCAAGATGTGACTGGACTGGCTGCATACGACTCTTAAAATCTATTATACATAAGCTCAAAATATAAAAAATGTTTTTTATTGTTGCGTTAGGAGTGTTGTGGTTAATTCACGGTTATGTTGCCTGGCGCACTATACCTGCAATGGGGCTTTCTTTTGCTGCTACTATTTTGTTTTACATTATAGTATTTATTTTTAGCCTTTTACCCGTTGTACCGATTGTCCTTCGAATGAGTGGAAATGAATCAAAAATTATTGATAAATTTTCTTTTTTAGGCTATACGAGTCTAGGCTTTTTCACCCTATCTTTTATTTTTTTATTTACAAAGGATTTTATTATTCAGTTCATATCGATCTTTAGTAATCTAGTTGATACTGAGCAGCCAATTGATAATTCAAAAAGAGATTTTATTAAAAAGTCTATTAGTCTGGGTATAATTGGTATATCGGGTACGGCCACTGGTTTTGGATTTTACAATTCCAGGAAAGGTCCATCGGTTATTAAGCATGATATATTTTTGGAATCCCTTCCAGAAAGTTTTAATAATTTTACAATTGCTCAAATTTCTGATCTTCATGTAGGGCCAACAATTAAAAGGCCTTATGTAGAAAATGTATTAGATAAAATATCAATTCATAATCCCGATTTAATTGCTGTAACTGGTGATCTTGTGGATGGATCAGTTCAGCATCTTCGTCCTGAACTTGCACCCTTAAAAGACATGATTGCACCCTTTGGAACTTATTTTGTTACAGGGAATCATGAATACTACTCAGGCGTGGATTTATGGTTAGATGAAACAGATAGGCTTGGTATGAAAAATTTAATTAATTCAAATGAATTAATTTCAAGATCGGGTGATCAGATAGCAATTGCGGGTATTACTGATCTTAAAGCGCATCAAATTAAACCTGCCCATAGGTCTGATCCAGGGCTTGCCCTTCGTTCGGTGCCTGATAACATAACAAAAATTGTATTGGCTCATCAACCTAACAGTATCCATTCGGTACATGAAATCGGGGCAGACTTGCAATTATCTGGGCATACCCATGGTGGACAGTTTTGGCCATTCACATATTTAACAAAACTTGCAAATCCATACATTGCTGGATTCTACGATCATTATGGTACTCAAATTTATGTGAACCGAGGGACAGGCTATTGGGGGCCACCATTACGAATCGGTGTCCCTGCAGAAATCACTCTGATTCGTTTAAAGAAAAAAGAGGTTTTATAGATATAAAACATCTTTTTATATGTTTATAATTAAATGAGAAGAAATACTTTTCTATTCATTTAGTCTTTCATTATGATGAAGCATAAAACGCAATAATTGTCGATATAATAAACATGACAACAGGTGGAATAGCTACTTTTTCACTGAATCCTCTGAACTTCATTGAAATAATTGCCGCAATAATGACAATGAATCCGGTTCCCATGGCAACTAAAAGTGCGCTAGCCTGGTCAACCGGAAAATCTTTACAATAAAGAGCAATTATTCCAACTGCAATCGCAATACCTCCAATTGCAACGCGTAACGCAGCCGCCGGATTTTCTGCTTCCGGGGCCAGGTCTCCCATAATTTTTTGATTTACAACTTTAGGAATTGCATTAAAAATAATTCCCACTAATGTCAGTACAATACCTATGATAGTTAATGCTAAATTTGTTTCCATGATAATCTCTTCTAGTTTGGTTTTTCCTGAATAGGAACATAGGAAATCACAATATACTAAAACATAGGGAATCACAATATGCTAAATGTAAGAAGTGATTAGATTTGTGATGAAACATCCCTGACTACGATTCGCAATTAATTTTTTCGTACAGACATTGCCAAACTATGTTTCTTCGATTTTTTCTTTATAAATTGCATCCTTGAACAAAGAGGGATTATAAGTTGATGAAACGCAGAGATTTTTTAAAGACGGGCGCAATTGGGATTACAGTACCTTCTGTCATTTTTGGAGATTCAAATATTAATACAAATAAAAATAATCCAATCATTCTTTCCACATGGAACCACGGTTTGCCAGCGAACGACGTTGCATGGAAAGTGCTGGAAAATGACGGTTCGGCAATGGATGCAGCAGAAGCGGGTGCACGTGTCGCCGAAGCGGATCCAACCATTACGTCCGTAGGTTTTGGCGGGCTGCCCGATGAGCAGGGTAATGTTACCTTGGATGCATGTGTTATGGATTCCAACGGCAATGCAGGGTCAGTGGCATTTTTACAAAATATCAAACATCCTGTTTCCGTGGCTCGAAAAGTGATGGAAGATACCAAGCATGTGATGTTGGTTGGGGAAGGGGCGCGGCTGTTCGCTGTATCTCAGGGATTCGAAGAAATGGATCTTCTCACGGTCGAATCTCGGCAAGCTTGGGAAGAATGGGATAAGAACCGTCGGGAAATGACACCCCATGAGACCCACGACACAATCTCTGTTTTAGTGCAGGATAAGAATGGTGATCTTGCCGGAGCATGCACAACCAGCGGCTGGGCTTATAAATTACATGGCAGGGTGGGGGATAGCCCCATTATTGGTGCTGGTTTATTTGTGGATAATGAGATCGGCTGTGCCGCTGCCACAGGGCTAGGAGAAGAAGTGATTAAAACCACAGGCAGTTTTCTTGTGGTGGAACTGATGAGACAAGGATATGACCCCACAGTGGCTTGCGAAGAGGCATTAAACCGAGTGATAAAAGCCCATAATGGGAAACCGGATTTTCAAATCGGTTACATCGCATTACGGAAGGATGGAGAGATTGGTTCCGCCTGTCTTAAATGGTCATTTGAATATGCCCTGGCCCGAGGCGGGGTGAATAAACTGCATAAAATAAAAGGAATGATTTAATTTCCGTGTTTGAAGCACTGACCAACCGATTTATTCCTAACACAAAAGAATCGGCAAAGATGTATCGTACTAAAATCGGAGTTTTCCAAGGATGGATTTCCGTTTTAGTAAACAGCATTTTATTTATTTTTAAATTAGTAATTGGGGTTATGGTAGGGGCCGTTAGTGTAATCGCCGATGCTGTCCATACATTATCTGATGTTGTTTCATCGATTGTTGTGATTTGGGGGTTCAAACAAGCGGAGAAGCCTGCTGACGTTGAGCATCCTTATGGACATGGCCGTGCAGAATACATAGCAACATTGATTATTGCAATTCTGCTATGTGTCGCTGGTATCGAATTCATTGAAGCATCCATTGATAGAATTCAAAATCCTGAACAAGTGGTAGCTGAATGGTGGATGATACTTATCCTTATGGTGACCATTATTTTGAAAGAAATCACAGCGAGATATGCGGAATTTCT
>CAJWPW010000158.1 GCA_913045415.1 uncultured Fidelibacterota bacterium
CCAGGGACATCTTCAGTATTGAGTTGACCATTTCCATCCATATCTTCAGATATTTTTCCCAGATCAACGTGGATGCGGCCTGATTCCCCTTTTAACCAAATTTCAAAAAATTTACTTTGCGTTTGCTCATAATCTCCGGAATACAAAGATGTGGTAACACCTATCCAGAGTGAATCAGGATCAATATCCCTTTGATGCCTTTTGGACTTATAACGTAGCACCATCACATCCGTGGTTTCATTTCCTGCCCGTAGTGATGTGGACTGGTTTGGCCAAATCTCTCTGGTCCTGTATGGCACATAAGGATTGAACCAATGCAAATTACCCCGATTTCTCTGGGAATATTCATCTTCGAAGGATGCCGTGATATCATCGTAAAAAATAGGCGCAGAAGATGCTTTCCAAAATCGCCTTTGAATGGATGGTGATGTGGTTCTTTTACTCCCTTCAAAATCGTCAATAAAAGCCACACCGTTGGGATCTCCCGTTTCTGGATTGTTAATGGAGTTTGGATTCGGCATTACTTGGGCGATTTCCCCCTCAATTGAAAATGATGACATTTTTTCTGCTTCAATCACAGGAAGTTTATCCAGAATACGAGTTACACCATCCACATCCCATTCATACCGACCATTCAAATCCCAAATAAAATTTCGTGTAGGCTCATAACCCACTTCTACTTTTTCGTTAATGATAGATTGGTTAAAATAAAGTGCAGTGGCACCAATAAAGGAATTTTTCTTTCCCAGATCCATTTGAGCCCGTGTTCCAAAAATAGTTTTTTTATCAAAGGATACTAACTCATGTTTATCATAATTGATCTTGAGTTTTGCATTTGGGTCATTACCTGCATCCCCTAAAAGAACGATAGTTCCAGAAAAATAATCAATATTATAATCCAATCCCCGTTTAAGGGTAACACCATTTTGTATGACCTCCTCACTACCTTCCACCAGCATAAAGCCAAGACTAATGGTAGAACTTTGGTTCGAATATGCTACTTCAATCATCCACCGATGATCGGCATTCACTTCTGATGATGATGATGATGTATAAAGAAGTCCTGAGCCTAATTGTCCTTGTAATTGTTCTGCATTTGTTCCCCCGACTAAAGAATCTGAATTAGCAAAAGGATGAAGCGTTGGAAACATGAGTTCCCCATCTACCACATTCATGATATTAGGATCTGAATCGATCAATTCATCATAATTCCGCTGACCATTTTCATCCAAACTATCTAATCCAAATAATGTAATATAGGGTAAACTTGTGGCCTTATCTCTCTCAGAAACTGGAGTGGCATTTTTATTGAAAATTTTAATTTCAAATCCTTCTGTATTGATCTGAGTTGTCCCCAGGTAATATACATTTTTGAACATGAGGGGCCACGTTGAGTGATTAGGGTAACTGTTCCGGGGCTTTAGCATCATGAGTGATAAATTAGTCCCAAGAGAATCTGCACCTGTACCGACTTCTAACACGATAGCACCTGTTTCTCGATCCGCAAGAATAAAAGTACATCCTAAAATATCCTGTGAAACCATCTCACGCACTCGAATAAAGCCCAAGTCTGGGCTTACATAATAATTGGTTCCTTGCTCTAAACGTATAAAACTCCCTTCTTCATTCTCATCTACATAATTCGTATCAGCAATATTTAATGGATCGATATAGGCCATCCCGGTCATTGCATTCGCATTATTAGTATTAATGGATTTATACAATTCAAAATTTTTCACCACTATATTTCCAAGGGAATGCCTTCCGTCTTTTGTTGGATAAAAAGGAGGAATTGAAACTGATTTTAATTGCCCCTCTATAAAAGCCGTTGTATCCAATCCGTTTCTAAACATTGGATGAATAAAAAAGTACCTATTTTTTATCCAATCCACGTCCCTAATCTGTTGGGTACTACTTTGTCCACCACCTTCCCATTCAGATTGTTCTTTCTTCGTTTTCTCAATTGAAGCAATTGTGGTAATGTCCACAGGACCTAATTTTGAAATTGCTTTTATTCCAAAAAGTCCCTGATTCTTCCCGGAGAAAGTGACATATTTTGTAGATGGAAGAGAAAGAGAAATATTTCCAGCCTCTACTTTTTGGATAATATCATCTTCGTGTCCTTCATAGGAGATCCGAATATTATTTTCCCAATCAAAATCACGTTCAGAGTCCTGATCCATAGCAACGGTGATTCTATCTCCAATTTTTCCCTGGATATTCAGGTTTTGTTTCTGGTCAAATTCAAGGTGGGTATTTTGTGTCTGGTTCAAGGTTGATCGAACCAATTCTTGATCCTGAAAAACCATTTTACCATTAATATTCACGTTCCCACTTACTCGGAGTGACGCCCGTCCCAGCCTGCCAATATCCACACCCACTACTTCAATCATCTGGCCCCGGCGATTTTTTTTACCATCCTTGGCATCTTTTTGCATGGTTTCTATGAATTTCTTATGCCATGATTGTTGGTGAAACTTTTTAAGGTACCACTCAACAGAAGCTGTAAAGGGCATTTGGACTTGCTTTCCATCAACAAATTTAGATATGGTAATTGTTTGCCAATCCCAAGAAAGCTTAACATCAGTTTTTTTATTTTGATAAGGGAAATTCAATAATCCCAAAGGTGTATTTATTGAGTCCAAGGGTTGGACCAGTGATTTTTTTAAAGTAGGAAAAGGGTTTACAACGAATGGTGATGACGGAATGTAATCGGGAATTAAAATTATATGTGATTCCACGGTTAAAATGGAATCTGAGTCCTGGGCATAGATGGGCCATAGGGAAAAGAATCCCCATAAACCGATTAAAAGGAATCGGAAAAAGAAAGTACAAGTTTGTTTTAAAAAGATCAAGTTTAGTCTTGATTAACCTGATATCGTTTTAATCGATAAATTCTCCTTTTTCAAAGTATATTTTTAATATTTTTTTCATTTTTTCTAATGCTCTTGCGCGATGGCTAATCCTATTTTTCTCTTCAGGTGTCATTTCCGCAAAAGTAATATCATATCTTTCTGGTTGGAAAATTGGATCATATCCAAACCCATCTTTTCCACGAGCTTTATTTATGATCCTACCTTCAATGACTCCGTCTTCAGAGAGTTCCGAATTAGAATCTACAAAAGCTAACACTGTTCTGAATCTAGCTCTCCTCTTATCATAAGGAATACCATTTAAAGCAATCAGCATTTTATTTACATTATCATCAAAGGTGGCATTTTCACCAGCATATCTTGCAGAATAAACCCCCGGCGCACCATTTAATGCATCCACTTCCAATCCAGTGTCATCTGCTAGAGATGGAAGTCCTGTTATTTCATGAACCGTCCTTGCTTTTATTAATGCGTTTTCAATGAGCGTTGTTCCCGTTTCTTCAATGGATTTAATCTCCGGAAATTGATCCAAACCTATGACAGTCACACCTAATCTGGATAAAATAAAATTCATCTCAGTTTGTTTATGAATATTATGCGTGGCCAGAACCAATGTTTTCCGTCGAGACATGATAACCGAAACCCTTCTAAAAAATGCCGGGAAACCTATAAGAAAACAAGGTTTGAAACAAGAGTTAAGTCTTTCCTTGATTTTCACATTAATTCTTTTTGTTTTAGAAAAACCCTCCGGTAATTTTTCCCCACTTTTTTTAAAGCATTCCCAATCCTTATGTGGCCTGGTAGCTCAGTTGGTAGAGCAGAGGACTGAAAATCCTTGTGTCGCTGGTTCGATTCCGGCCCGGGCCACTCTTAATTTTTAAATCGGTAGAAAATCCAGCAATAATTATACCTCCTACCTTAAATTTGTGATTCATTCTAGTAAAATAACTCACGTGAATCATACTCAATTAAATAATTTTATTGAAGGCATTCCCAAAGCAGAACTTCATTTACATATTGAAGGCACTTTTGAACCTGAGCTTATGTTCGAAATTGCTCGCCGGAATAATATTTCTATAAACTATAAATCGATAGATGAATTAAAAAAAGCCTACAGTTTCAATAATCTTCAGGAATTCTTGGATATTTATTATGCGGGAGCTAGC
>CAJWPW010000159.1 GCA_913045415.1 uncultured Fidelibacterota bacterium
AAACGATAAATAACTAATAAATAATCTGGAAGATGAGCATTTATATCATCTGCAAACAAAGTATGGAAAGATGTTTGAAGCAACGCTTCGTTGGGCGGTTGATCCAGCATCCAAGGTTCCGGATGAATGAGCCAACCCAATCCCAGTCCAACAGCGCCAAGGCCAATGAGAAAAAGTGGAATCCATGTAAAATTGTGAATTTTTTTTTGGTCCATTGTTATTGCCATTTCAATCTTTGAATTGGAAAAATAATTGATTCAGATTAGCTATTTTATGAAGATGTTGTGGTATCAAATAATACATTTTCAAATGAAACAATCATTAATTCAGAATTAAAATTAACTGATTAAAATCAAATCGAAATAATAATTAAAATAAAAATTAACTTATGTATGTTAATCTTAATTGAATTGCGACTGCAACCCAAAGGGACCTTTTTCCATAACAATTTCAAAAAACGAGTCAAAGAATTTTTCTTCTTCAAGACTCCGTTCTTTCAGCCCTGCTAAAGCTAAATCACCTACCCATTGATTCCATTCACTATATGTTTTTCCATCCGGGCCAATTTGGGAATCATCCAAAATCAGAGATGCTTTATTGAATTTATGCCGATCTTCTACTGTCCAATTTTTCACAACAGATAGTAATTCATCGCGGATAGATTCCACCGTAAGAATGGATGTCCAAAAAGCCACTGGTGCCATTTCATAGCCCATGGGCGGACGATCGGAACCACGGACTTCCACCAAATTTTTCAGACGAACATTGGTAAAAATCTGGTGCAAAGCGGCCTGAATATCTTCTGTGCGAAGTTTCCCTAAATTTTCTAATCCAATGAGTCTTTCGCCTAAAGTCTGATTTGTACTCACAATAATTCCGTTATGATCCAATTCAAAAATACCGGGAACGCCCATTATGTAATCTATATATTGATCTATCATTCTTTCTGGGGATTCTATACCATGATTAATCAAGTTCCGGCAACGGGAATTATCTGTATTCTCCCAAATCACACTACGCGTGTTTTCTAATCCGGTTGGTTGTCCATTTCGGAAAGGGCTGTTTGCAAAAAGATAAGCAGACACCGGTTGCAGGCAGTCTGCAACAAATGTCATATCTTCTAGATCTCTTTCACTAGTAATGTCAAAATTGATCTGGATGCTGGTGGTATTCCGCATCATCCATTTCCCCATGGTGCCGTTTTGTTCCATATTAGCATTCATGAGTTGATATTTTAGTTGATTGATCAGGTCAATATCATCAGGAGCATAATTGGGCTCCACACTATAATTGATGATCTTTAGATCATTGGCATTTACAACTTCTGTTAAAGCTTGCTTGTGTTTGCCAATGGCAGTGAATAAAGTATTTAAATCCCGGTACGGCGGGCTGGACCATTCAAGTTGTCCGCCAGGCTCGAGAGAATAAACACCATTTCTTCCTACATTCTCATTCATAATAGCCAAAAGGTCTGTCGCGGAAAATTCATCACCGGGATTCACAGGAAGGCGATGGTTCTCTTTAGTGTAAAGAATACATTCTTCTTCCATACCAATGGTTTGATGTTCGGTGTGAACTAAATTCGACAATATAAAAGATCGGATTTTATCTTTAATTTCCACAGTAAAATTTAAATATAATTATTTATTAAAACGGGGGATGAAATTAGATCATACCCCAAGTGATGAACCCAAAAAGAGCCATGATCACCGGGAACCCAACCATCATGCCCCCTTCAGTTTCGGCCATATTCTGGGGTAAATCTTTCAATGAGAATGGATGTCTAGGGGGGTCTCCAATATCATTGAATGTGAGATTAACGACAGAAATATTTTTAGGACCTACGTAAACTGTTCGGGATCCAAATAATTGATTATTTCGTAGAATAGGATCGTCATCTACATATTCCATACCGGACCTGTTCAGGACCTTTGCGTATAATGGAGTAAGCCCGCTGACTTGATGCCAACCGGGAGACATTTTAACCGGTCCTGTGAGTGGTGTTACTCCCACCAGTTTTCCATCAATATAAATTGGAATTCCTGCTCTGTTTGCTGTAACGCGAATGCCTGAAGAATCAGGTCTTTCTTTATCTAAGTATTGTGGAATATTCACCTGACTAGGATAAAGTTTTGCAGTGTATTTGTATTCACTTTCCATAGGTTCCTCGATGGGCATAACATCCGCCACTAGCGACTCGTCGTATGGGTCTAGAGGTGTGACAAAAAACACATTCGTACCCCAGTCTTTATTCTCATTCGAACCAACAGAAATTGATTCAGGTTCTGGGAGCAGTGGAAAATCAACCGTATTATTGGTTCCTTTTTCTAAATTTTGACGATTGAAGTTTGCCTTATCGTAGTTTGGATAATCGCTCATGGCCCACCCATCGTTCTTATTGAAGTCTGGTTCCTGTGTCCTTGATAACTCATAATCCATTACTTCTTGCACATCAGCCACAACTTCCGGTTCATGGATTACAATTTGTTCTAGCTGGACCTTGGGTTTTTCACTATCAGATTGTGAATAATCACTCATGGTCCACCCGCCATCTTCCTCTATTTTCTTCACTCTTGCCAAATCATTAATCGCAACTGCCAATTCGTTAGATAATATTTCTTTTTTTTGCTTCTGTTGTTTGCGGTCTTTTGTTTTTGAAAAAAGTTTTCTAAACCACCCTTTTTTTTCTTTAGGTTCCTTTTTTATTTCCCTTGAAAACTCATCAACAGTGACTTCTGGTTCACGTGGAGTTTTTCCTATTTTTTTCTGGGGTGGCTCTTGTTCTGTAAAATCAGGAAGAATAACGCTGAGCTGTTGATTATCTTCGTTTGATAGTTGTGTTTTACCAATATTCGTATATGAATGAGTATCCTCTTGTATGTCCTGCTTTTGCATTACTGGATTTTTGACTCCCATTTTTTTATCAAAGACCTGATCTTTTGTTATATCTACGTAGATCTCTTCAATAGGGCTATCATTATCAGTTAATAATTCAGTTTTCCTTAGGTCTACATCTTTAGTGTTTCCATTCTTAATAGAGTCCGTAAGCCCGGGATTAAACATGGAATTTATCTCTCCTGGGTGATTTGTTGTGTACAATTCCCCGTGGAATTCAAAAATTGAATTGGGACCTAATTCAGATCGAGCCTTATCAAATGCATTCTTAAAATTTGTATTATATTGAGGGAAGCCTGAAGATTGCGCTACATTAAAAACCGATGCCCCATTATCATCTATGTAGTTCTTTAAACTGGTCACATCAGAAGATTTCATTTCGGTATGTATAAACACAACAGTACCTGCGGATGTTTTTGAGTTTAATATATCATATCCTAAAATGGGTTTATTAATTAATATTGCAACTTGGATAGATTCATTAAAATCATCTATCACAATCTTTTTAACCGGTCTTTTAAATGATTGTTTTGGAAATTTATTGAGGGGGGCACGTACGCCTAATAGAGTTAGGTAAACCCAGCCTCTATCAGATTTCCAGGCAATAATATCATCATCTTTGATTGTACCAGTATAATCAAGGCTCACCATTACACCATTTTGCTTAATGCTGTAATGGATGTCTTTTAAAGACACACTGCTGCCAAAACAGATAGACGTTGCCGTCAACCATTTGATAAATGAATTATTCAATTAGAACTCCGCATGAGTAAGCCTAGTAGACTTACGTTAATTTTAAGCAAAAGTAATACTTTAAGTCAATAGAGAAATCGAGTTATCTAATAGGTGCTTATATGAGAAAATGATACTAGTTAAACAGAGTAACCAGAGATTTTCAAAATTGGATGTAGATCACAAAGAGTACCTTTAATCTACCGTATGAATTCTTAAGGCATTGGCCGATATATTAGTTATCTTTAATTTGTCATTTAGAAATAATTGAATAAAGCATTCTTGAGACTAAAAATTGAAACTCTGGGAAAACAACAAAATTGACCATTTGAATTATCCCGTTTCACTCTCTAAAATTTGATG
>CAJWPW010000160.1 GCA_913045415.1 uncultured Fidelibacterota bacterium
TAGATATTCAAAATGAAACATTGGTTGATCTTGGTGCGACCTTAAAAACACTTAATGGGCGTTACTACAATGAGAATATGATCTATCAGGGCCAAAAGGCTGAAGTAGATGGACTCAAATACCTCGTGGAAGCAGAGAATGCACACCAGGATGAAGGTGAGCGTCACGGTCCATCTCATAAAGATGATTATGCGGCAGCTTTGGAATTACTTCATAAGTACCAACTCATCAAGGAAGCATCCGAGATAGAGATCGGTGATACTGAAAAAGCTATCAAAGACCTGAAGGCAAATGTAAAACTAAAGACAGATGAACTCAATATTGTCTTGAAAGATGTAACGATTGTTGATAATAAACTAAGAATAATTGACCGTGAGCGAATGACCATCGCCAATAAGGTTGGTGATGTTGTTCGAGACCTGCCTATTATCGACTTTTTAGATCCTTATTATAAGGTAAACCAAGTTGTGGTTCGTGATGTAAAATATGATGTGAACTTTGCGGCGGTTCCCAAAGTGGATCGTTGTACAAGTTGTCATTTGGGGATTGAAAATCCCAACTTTGTTGATGCACCCCAACCCTATACTACTCATCCTAATTTAGATCTATATATTACATCTGCTTCTTCGCACCCCATGGATACCTTTGGTTGCACCAGTTGCCATGCTGGGCGTGGACGGGGGACATCATTCGTGTCATCTACTCATACGCCAAGCAATACTGAAGAAAAAGTACGTTGGCAGGAAAAATATGACTGGGAAGTGATGCATCACTGGCTGGCCCCAATGCTCCCAACCAAATACACTGAAGCAAGTTGCTTCAAATGCCACTCAAATACAAGTGATCTAGCTGGTGCTGAAAAATTGAATTTTGGATTATCACTTGTTGATAAATCAGGTTGTAATGGTTGCCATTATAATTCAGACTGGGCAAGTCAGACAAAAGCTGGTCCTGATTTAACAAAAATAAATCAAAAATTAGACAGAGAATGGGTTGCAAAATGGGTGAAAAACCCAAGACATTTCCGATACAACACGCGCATGCCATCACTTTTTGAGCAGGATAATCAAGAAACTGAAGAAGTCATTGAATATAATGATGTAGAAATTGCAGGGATAACTGAGTACTTATTTAATGGGAACAAAAAAGAGATTGAAAGAAACAGTTCCCGCTTTTTAGGTAATGCCGAAGAAGGAGAAAAATTATTTAATTCAATTGGGTGTATGGGCTGTCATATTTCGGAAATTGATCCATCAGAAGCACCGCCCATTAGTAATTATTATAATTTAACTAAAGTACATGGACCAAACCTCATTGGATTAGGATCTAAAGTTTCATCTAAGTGGTTATATAATTGGCTAATGAATCCCCAAGAATATATGCCCACGACTAAAATGCCAAACCTAAGACTCGAGCCTCAACAGGCAAAAGATCTTACTGCATATCTACTAAAAAATAGAAATTTAGAATTTGAACAGACACCAAATCATTCCTATGATGATTCAGTCCTTAATGATCTCACTATTAATTGGCTAAAAAAATCAAATCCTGAAAAATATGCGCTAGCCAAAGCTGAAAAAATGGATCTTAAAGATAAACTAAATTATATTGGTGAAAAAAGCATTCGTCATTATGGTTGTTTTGGATGTCATAATATTGATGGCTTTGAAACTGCAAAACCAATTGGTGTAGAAATCACCGAAGAAGGATCTAAACCAGTAAGTAAGTTTGATTTTGGGCTATTCCATGACATAGAGCATACTAATTATGCTTGGATCGAAAACAAACTCAGAACCCCAAGGATTTATGATCGAGGAAAAGAGAGTAAACATTTAGATTTACTGAAAATGCCTAATTTCTATTTCTCTGAAGAAGAAATAGAAGCGATTACTACGGCTGTATTATCATTTAATGCAAACAAGGTTGATGTACCATTACTAGCTTATCTTAAAGATCCTGATAACTACAAGAAAGGCCATCGTCTTTTAAAACAATATAACTGTCAAGGATGTCATTTAGTTCAAAATCGTGGCGGTCAATTAATTGATGTTATTGGTGCCCCTGAGTATGCCCCACCCAATTTAAATACTGAAGGTAGAAAGGCAAATCCAGACTGGCTACTATCATTTTTTAATAATCCTGGAATTATTAGGCCAAACCTTCAAGTTAAAATGCCGAGTTTTCATCAAATTCCAGATGAAGAGTGGGACGCTATAATAGCATATTTTAAGCATATAGATAATGAAAAGATATCTTACAGAAGTGACTTAGTTGTTGATGAAAAATCAATGGATTTTAAAGCTGGAGTGAAATTACATGAATTTGGTCAGTGTAATAGTTGTCACTTTTATGGAGAAGAATTTCCAACCGGAGATGCTCCTACTTGGGCTCCTAACTTAGCCATGACAAAAGAACGCCTCAATCCTGATTGGGTTAGAGAATGGCTTTATAATCCATCAGATATAATGCCGGGAACGAAAATGCCTGCACCTTATCTGCCAGATAGTGAACTTCTATCCGCTGATGGAGCTGAAAATGATTGGGGTAAAGCTCTTGTCGTTCTTGAAGGTGATACAACAAGAATGCTTAATGGGTTGAGAGATTATATGTGGAAAATCAAAGGTAACACAAATATTGATGCAATTATAAAAGATTATTTTGATGAAAATGGTTATGATTTTGGTGGAGACGAAGATGAAGATGATTGGGGTGACGACGAGGACTGGTAAAAACCTATTTTATATTTAAAATTAAAAAAGCCAATCACCTGAAAGTGGATGGCTTTTTTAATATCTTTTTTTCACTTTTCTCTCCGCCAACCTGCGGACATCACTCTTTTAAAAGAGATGGACTAGAGTGAGTTATTTCATTAACAATTCAATTGCAGTTTTCACGTTTTCTGCTTTCCAATTGTCGCCGGGCCAGTAGCCTAATACCTCACGGTTGGGACCTATTAAAATAGACCGAAGTGTGTGGCCAATTTTGTTTTCTTCAATTCCCCAAAAGTTGCAACCACTTTGTTTGGCTAGACGATATACATCTTCAATATGATCCGTGCTTGACCATGCTTTCCAATTATCATGATCGCTAATGGTCGAGCCATAAAAATCTTTTAAGACGGATGGAGTATCATATTTATAATCAAAACTGACCATAACAAATTCAATATCATTTCGATCTTTAAAGGATTTTACCAAATAATCATTCTTAATTACCACGGCAGGGCACATGGTGGGCATAGGGCACCGTGTAAAAATAAAAGACAAAAACCGGTATCTCCCATCGGAATCTGACAATCGAACCTTTGAGCTATCTAAGTTCAAAAAACTCACATCGTCCAGTATTTCACCAATCTCTCTTTTGGCATATTCTTCATCTTCGAAGAAATCATCCTGCTCATCCTCCGGCAATTTCCCCTGGCCCACAACTTTAAACTTCCGAGCCCACGTGGATGTATCGCCCCAAACAAATTCAAAATGAACACTGTCTCCAATAGACAATCCTTCGATCTCTTTCAGATCTTTCAAATCAAAGGGCATGACCATGGGATACATAAGATCAGGAATTGTATCATGTGCAATAACGATCATCATGGAATCCGGTTTGATCTCATAAACTGTTCCCTTTACAGAATATACTTTTTCGGGCGAACCGCAATTAAATACGACAAAGGTAAAAATTAGAAGTATTAGATTTTTCATAGTTAAGATTAATCAAAAAAAAGGCGGAGCAAATGCTCCGCCTTTTTAAATCATTAAATCGTCTAATTACTTTTTCTTTGGACGGGTAAAAGTAAAATCTTTTATCGTTTCACCGTCACCAACGGTCACAGTTGCAGTCAATGGTTTTTTCTTGAACTTTTCCTGCCAGCAAACCACTTCATAAGACCCAGCTGGAATGCCATCAATGGAGAAATTCCCATTCGTATCTGTAACAGCAAAATAAGGATGATCTGAAACCAGGACCCAAGCTT
>CAJWPW010000161.1 GCA_913045415.1 uncultured Fidelibacterota bacterium
ATATCAGCACGCAATGTATGTAGCGGTACACTACCATCTGAAAATTTTTCACTTCTAGCGATTTCTACACCACCGAGACGGCCGGCAACATTAATACGAATTCCTGCTGCACCCATACGCATGGTAGATTGAATCGTTTTGTTTACCACTCGACGATAAGATATTTTCTTTTTCAATTGATGAGCAATATTTGAGCCAACTAAAGCTGCATCCAGTTCTGGACGTTTCACTTCAGAAATATTAATTTGAGCATCTTTTTTACCTGTCAGTTGGCGTAATTCTTTTTTCAATCGATTCACTTCTTCACCACCGCGTCCAATTACAATTCCTGGACGTGCAGTATGAATTGTGATAGTTACTTTTTTTGAAGTACGAGCGATCTCTACTTTGGAGATTCCGGCGTTTGGAAGTCGATGGGAAATATACTTTCGAATCCTTACATCTTCTTCTAATTCAACACGAAAATTATTTTTTGGCGCAAACCAATTAGAACTCCAATTTTTATTGACAATCAATCTATATCCAACAGGATGTGTTTTTTGACCCAAAAGATACCTCGCTAATTTCCGTCGGTAACGACGATAGTTACATGACTAGTTGGCCGACGAAGTCTTGATGCTCGTCCCATGGACGCCGCACGAAATCGTTTCATTACTGGGCCACCGTCAACAAATGCTTCCTTCACACCCAAGCCTTCAGGATCAAAATTTGATTCTTCATTCTGACTCATCAGGTTAGCCACTGCTGATCGTAATGTTTTTTCAATTACACTTGCAGCTTTTTCAGGTGAAAAATGTAATTGATTCAATGCATCTCCAACTTTTAAACCTCGCATACTGTCAAGGGTTTTACGAATCTTCCGAGGAGACTGGTGTATATATCGCGCAACTGCTTTAGCTTCCATTGTTATTATTTCCTGTCACCAGAATGCATTCTGAATGTACGCGTTGGTGAAAATTCACCTAATTTATGTCCTACCATATTTTCATAAATGAAAACTGGAATAAACTTGTTCCCATTATGAATTGCAAGAGTATGACCAACAAATTCTGGCGTAATCATTGAACGACGTGACCATGTTTTGATCACTTTCTTTTTACCACCTTCATTAATCTGTTGAATTTTTTTCAAAAGCTTTTCATCGACAAATGGTCCTTTTTTAAGAGAGCGTGCCATATTTTTTTATCGTCTCCGTTTAACGATCATTTCGTTAGATTTTTTATTTTTCTTACGTGTTTTATACCCCTTAGTTGGTTTTCCCCAAGGCGTGGTTGGATGACGTCCGCCTGAAGATTTACCTTCGCCACCTCCCATAGGGTGATCCACTGGGTTCATTGCGACACCTCGCACTTTAGGACGACGCCCGAGCCATCGTGTCCGACCAGCTTTACCTGATACAACTTGTTCATGGCTACGGTTACCGACCTGACCAATTGTAGCCATACAGTTTTCTCGAACCATCCGAACTTCACCGGAAGGTAATTTTAACGTACAAAACCCATCTGCGTGTGCCATAACTTGGGCTGAAGCTCCCGCTGATCGAACTAATTGCCCGCCTTTACCAGGCTCCATTTCAATGTTATGGACGAATAAACCTGTTGGTATGTTTTTTAGCTGAAGTGCATTGGCAACTTTCAATGGTGCATTATCACCAGAAAGGATTGGGTCTCCCACTTTTAAGCCTAATGGCGAAAGAATGTAACGCTTATCACCATCTGAATAATGAATAAGAGAAATATATGCAGAACGGTTTGGATCATATTCAATTGTTGCTACTTTGCCTGGAATATCAAATTTATTCCGTTTGAAATCAATTAATCTATAGCGACGCTTATGTCCACCACCGCGGTGGCGAATTGTGATACGTCCCGTGTTATTTCTTCCACCGCTTTTACGTAAAGCCCTTGTTAGTCTTTTCTCCGGTTTGTCGGTGGTCAAATCTGCAAAATCTGGACGAGATGCAAATCTTGAGCCAGGCGTGACTGGTTTTAATTGTCTAATACCCATGATTAACTCGCAGTATCTCCACGCAATAGATCGATTGTTGATCCGGATTCCAAGGTAATAACTGCTTTTTTATAATCAGAACGTTTTCCGGTAGTGCGAATAGTATGCCCTCCACTTCGGACGGTCATCTGCTTATGCTTTCCAATCCGATTCATAGTTGCTACTTTTACAACTTTAACTTCAAATTTTAATTCAACAGCTTTTTTGATTTCAGTTTTATTTGCACCCGAAGAAACAAGAAATGCAAATTTGTTTTCGCGCTCTTCGAGGATAGCCATTTTTTCTGTTAAAATTGGTTTAATAATAATTTTTTGATACATAATTATCCTGCTAGCATATCGGTTAAAATAGTCATGCTGGCTTTATCCATCACAAGAGTATCGCAATCAATAATATCATAGGTACTGACTTTTGCAGCGTCCACGAGATAAACATCTTTAAGATTGCGTGACGCTTTATCTAAATTTTCATCCATTCCCGTAACCAAAAGTGTGACTTTTTTATTCTGAAGATCTAATTTTGTTAAAACAGAAATAAAATCGGATGTTTTATGGCTGGTAAGCGTAAAGTCATCGACAACAACCAACTTCCCTTCCGCTGCTTTATTAGATAAAACTGAACGTCGAGCCAAACGACTAACTTTTTTAGGTAATTTATGATTATACCCATGCGGTTCTGGTCCAAAAACAGTTCCACCCCCCTTCCACAAAGGAGATCGAATGGTTCCTGCACGGGCCATACCTCGGCCTTTTTGCTTAAAAGGCTTTTTACCACCACCCCGTACCTGAGCACGATTTTTAGATGCATGGGTTCCTTGTCGCATGTTGGTCATTTCAGCTAATACCGCCTGACGAACAACTGCAGCATTGGGCTCGATCCCAAAAACAGTTTTATCGGCTGTAATATTTCCAGCTTTTGAACCATCTATTTTTAATACGTCTAATTTCATTTTATTTAGAAATAATTACAGTTCCGTTCTTCGCCCCAGGGACGGCACCTTTCACTAACATTTGATTATTTACTTGATCAATCTTCACAATTTCAAGATTTTCAATAGTAACTTTTGAATTACCATGATGACCAGCCATTTTCATCCCAGGAAATACGCGGGACGGATCTGATGCCTGCCCGATAGATCCCGGTGCCCTTTCTGTGTGCCCTGTACCATGTGTTTTCTTCTGCCGGGAAAAATTATGTCGTTTGATAACGCCTGTGAATCCTTTCCCCTTGGACGTACCAGAAACACTGACATAGTCACCTTCCTGAAAAAGCCCGACGTGAAATGCTTGCCCTGTTTTATATTCAAAACCTGGCACTTTATCAAATTCAGCCAAAACTTTTTGAGCAGGAACTCCAGCAGAATCAAAATGACCTTGGAGCGGTTTAGTTGTGTGCTTTTTTTTCCGTTCACCATATCCAACTTGAATTGCATCATAACCATCTCTTTTGATAGTTTTAACTTGAGTAACGGTGCAGGGACCAGCATGCAAAACTGTGACTGGAACGATATTTCCATTTTCATCAAAAACGCGAGTCATGCCAATTTTTTTACCGATTAATCCGCGCATGATTAAACCTTAATCTCAATATCAATACCGGCAGGTAAGTCCAATTTCATAAGAGACTCAACAGTCTTTGGCGTAGAGTTTAAAATATCAATGAGGCGCTTGTGGATCTTTGTCTGAAATTGTTCCCGCGATTTTTTATTAACATGAGGAGAACGCAGAACAGTATAGATTGACCGCTTGGATGGCAAAGGGATTGGACCTGCGATGATTGCACCAGTTGATTTTGCAGTTCTCACAATTTTTTCTGTCGACTTATCCAATAGGACATGGTCATATGCCCGAAGGCTGATTCTTATAGTTTGATTTGCCATTATTAGCTATTTATTCGACGATTTCAGTTACTACACCAGCGCCAACAGTATGCCCGCCTTCACGGA
>CAJWPW010000162.1 GCA_913045415.1 uncultured Fidelibacterota bacterium
AACGATGACGACGTTTTGAATTGGTTAATACCAAAGTGTTATCCGGTGGAAGTCCGCGCATGGAAGTTGGTCTTACAAAAGCAGCTCCGTCACCCGTGAGAGGTGTCGCATTGAAAGAAGGAACCTGATTTTTCAGTGTTTCAGTCATATCACCGTTCCCTTGGCGACGTAATGATTCTGAACTAAATCCATCAATAGGTGAAGGGGATTTCATTGCAGTCCGCCCTGCAGAACGAGTACCCGTGACAAATACATCACTACCGGCGAGAGCATCAACCGATAATGAAAAATTTGCAGAACCTCCGCCATCACCTACTCTAACTGATTTGCTCGCAGTATTGTAACCGATGAAGGAAGCTGAAACTGTATAAGTTCCCGAAGAAACTCCAGAGATGGAGTAACTCCCGGATGAATTTGCTGCAGCACCCATATTTGTACCTTCGACAGTGACATTCGCACCTGCTAATCCGTTACCATTTTCATCGGTAACAGTTCCAGAGATGGATTGCGCTATGGCGAAGGAGAGATTAAGAATTAAGAAAATCCCAATGGATTTCTTCATAGTTTGCTCCTTTGGTTTTGTTTATGTGGAATGTATTAACATTTGTTAATATAGTAAATATATAATTCCAGAATGACAGATGAAAGAAATTTAATTAAACCATAGATTAGGTTGTTTTTAGTAAAAACAAATTTGACTAATTTTTATAAATAAATATTTTTGCAGGCGAACCAGCTATTCTAAAACCTCGATACATCCCTGCCGTATTGAACGGCATGGAGATAATTCCGTTTGAATCCATGGCAATCACGCCACCTTCTCCTCCGCGACCGGATAATTTACCAATGACTTTGCGTGCCGCCTTTCCAACGGAAACATTTTCGTATTCCATGATTGCAGAAATATCATGAGCCACATTACCACGAATAAAATATTCACCTTGTCCGGTTCCGGAAACTGCACAAGTTTGATTATTGGCATAGGTACCAGCGCCAATGATTGGACTATCACCAATACGTCCCCATTGTTTGTTGGTGAGTCCCCCTGTTGAAGTGCCTGCGGCCAGATTCCCTTTTTTATCCAGGGCAACACAGCCAACAGTGCCATGTTTTTCGGATTGGATTTTTTTCAAACTATCCCAGCGTCGCTGGGTATAAAAATAACTGGGGTCAACGATTTCCAGATTCTGATTTTTTGCAAATAGATCAGCACCATCTCCGGAAAGCATCACATGCCACGTTTCTTCCATGACCTTCCGTGCAGCAGAAATAGGATTTTTCACCATTTTTACACCAGCAACAGCTCCTGCTTTTAAATTACTTCCATCCATAATGCTGGCATCTAGTTCGTTGGTTCCTGCGTTTGTAAAAACCGCTCCTTTCCCCGCATTAAATAATTCTGAATTTTCCATGATCCGGACTGTTGCTTCAACAGCATCAAGGGATGAACCACCTTTTTCTAAAATTAAATAGCCTATATTTAATGCTTCTTCAAGCTTGGAACGGTATGCCAATTCCTTTTCCGGTGTCATATTGTTTTTGGTGATGGTACCGGCGCCACCATGAATTGCAATGGCAAAATTCGATTGAGTTTCATTTGGTCCCAATAGAATTGCGAGACCTATTATGCCCATTAGCCCAAGTGTGACCTTGGTTTTAAAATCCATTACATTTTATCCTGAATGGCTGACTGTAATTGATCGATAGACACTCTGTCCTGAACCATAGTATCCCGATGTCGAAGCGTGACGGTGTTGTCCTCCGTAGATTGGTGATCCACAGTAATGCCAAAGGGTGTTCCTGCTTCATCTTGACGGTAATACCGCTTTCCGATGGAGCCCTGTTGGTCATACAAGACTTTGAAATGGGGTTTCAATATGTCCATGATCTCCCGTGCTTTTTCTGGTAATCCATCTTTTTTAACCAATGGGCAGATTACAGCTTTTACCGGTGCCAATCTTGGGTGGAGCTTCATCACCACTCGATTATTTTCTTTATCTTCCCAATAGGCATCCGCCATAATAGTAAGGAGCATTCGATTTAATCCAGCAGATGTTTCTATGATATAAGGAAGAAACCGTTCATTATTAGGTTGATCAAAATAGGTGAGATTTTTCCCAGAGAATTCCTCATGCTGTCTCAAATCAAAATCAGTTCTGTTATGAATTCCCTCAATCTCAGACCAGCCAAATGGAAATTCATATTCGATATCCCAGGCTTCCTTGGCATAATGAGCTAATTCATTTTCACCATGTTCATGGAACCTTAATTTGGATTCTGTGATTCCCAATGCTTCTGAATAAAAGCGGATTCTTTTTTCTTTCCACTCCTGCATAATTTCATCATCGGTGCCAGGCTTCACGAAATATTGCATTTCCATTTGCTCAAATTCCCGGGTGCGAAAAATAAAATTTCTGGCTACAATTTCATTCCGAAATGCTTTTCCGATCTGGGCGATTCCGAATGGTACTTTCATGCGCATGGCACCCTGGACTAAAAGGTAATTCACGTAGATTCCCTGGGCGGTTTCCGGACGGAGAAATGCTTCTGTCCCCGTTTCTTCCACAGGACCTACATGGGTTTTAAACATGAGATTAAATTGGCGAGGTTCTGTGAGATTCCCTTTGGTACCACATTTTGGGCACTGGGTTTCTTCCCAATTCAAAGATGAGAAATCTTCAGAAAATTCATCAGCGCGGTAGCGTGCTTTACATTGTTTACAATCCACCAATGGATCATTAAACGCACCTACATGACCGGAAGCTTCCCAGATTTTCGGGTGCATGAGAATCCCGCTATCCAGTCCAACAATATTTTCGTGAACTTGTGTCATCTCTTTCCACCAGAGTTGAGAAATATTATTTTTTAACTCAATCCCCAACGGGCCGTAATCGTACACGGCAGAAAACCCACCATAAATATCTGAAGATTGGAAAATGAAACCCCGGCGTTTGCACAGGGAAACTATTTTTTCTATTGTTTTGTCCATATTTTGAAAAACAGACTCGCAAATTGAGCCTGTAGAAACGTTTTTTAAAAAGGAATCTTAGATAGTTTAGGAGACCTTTATAAATGTTTTAAAAAATCAATCCATCTTTTGAAGTTCTTTTTCAATTTCATCATCAAATGCAACTTCCGATGGTGCAGAAATTACTGATGAAGGTATGTCATTGGGAGTTCTTAAAAAGAAAAATAGAAATGTTATTCCAATCATTCCCGCTAAAATGGGTGTCACCCAAACCATAATATTAAATCCTTTTGCTATTGGGACAGCCAAAATTCTTTCACCATATAACCCAATATAATATTCAAGAATTTCCTGCTTTGTTTTTCCTTGAGAAATAAACTGATTAATTAGCTCTTCCATTTCCGGGTTATGATCTAAATCATAGACTGTTCCAGCCCAACAACAGGGGGAGATCAGGCTTCTTTTAATGTCTGTTGCCAGATCCGTTTCAGCAATTAACGTAGATAGAAACAATATCAATAGTCCAACTGATTTTATGGAAAAGTTGTAGCAAATGACATGGCCTCTATTTTTCATTTTTTCTTCTTTTTTCGTTTTCGCTTTGGTCGTGCCGGTGCTAATCTTTTTTGGTTGATGAGTTCTACTGCTTTTTCAATTGTGACACTTTCAGGCGTTAAGTCACCTTTCAATGATACATTCACTTTCCCGTCCGTGATGTAAGGGCCAAATCGTCCATCTTTCACCACCAAAGATTCACCTGTCTCAGGGTGATCACCAATGGTTCTAAGTTCTGTACTGCGCTTGTTTCTATTCGCTAAAAGTTCTACTGATTTTTCAACGGTGATATCTAAAGGAGTTTCTACACCGCGAAGGCTGGCATTTTGTTTTCCACACCGAATGTAGGGCCCAAAGCGTCCATAGTCTGCTGTAATAGGTTCTTCGGTTTCAGGATGAACACCCACAGTCCTTG
>CAJWPW010000163.1 GCA_913045415.1 uncultured Fidelibacterota bacterium
TCAACCCTAAAATTCCCAATCTCATCCAGTATGAACCCCACTTCAATGGGGTTTTTTGTTTATATAAGAGACACCCACATTGGTGTGATTGTTTAGTTTTTTCTGAATTCTTTTAATGGTTCTTGTAGTTGTAGTCTTGCACGATTTATTCTCGATTTTACAGTTCCCAGTGGGACATCGACGATTTTACTAATCTCTTCATAAGAAATACCCTGCATGTCTCGTAAAATAATTACTGTTCGAAAATGAAGGGGTAATTCCCCTATAGCTTTTTGTATTTGTTTTGCTGCATAGTGCCCTTGGGCTTTGTCTTCTGAATTAGTTTCTACCGATGGAAGTACATATTCACGTTCTTTAGACCCCATTTGGGTGAAGGAGATCGGGCGCCTCGGAATTTTGCGCCATTCAGATTTAGCAAGGTTACCTGCGATCGTGTATATCCATGTGGAAAATTTCGCGATTTCCTTATAATAATGCTTTTTAGTATAGAGCTTGACAAATGTATCCTGAACGATATCCTCTGCCTTTTCAATATCCTTAAAATATCCATAAACAAAAGTAATTAAACGGTCACGGAAACGATTTACTAACTCTACAAAGGCCTGCTCATCACCATCCTGAAATCGGGCAATGAGTTCTTCATCTGTATAAAGGCATTTCTTATCTATATTCATTGCGGGCATTGAAGAGGAAACGCCAGAGACTGGATTTGTTGCTTTCATTCGATTTCTTTGTGCCTCAATTAATTTAGACCTATGATACAAAGAAAAGTTCAATTCTTTTTTTTACGAGCTTACAATTAAATAAAACGCGTCATGTATCCAAAGAAAAGAACCGCTATCATTAATGATGTGTATTTTCTTTTCATATCCTAAAATTATCCAATAAAAACTTTATTATTTGCGTCTTTAATGAGATATTATGGAACTAAATCAAAATGAATATGTAAACCGATAAAAGGTAACAGAGACTTACTCATTAATCCCAAAGTTGGGGATTTTTATGAAAGCCGGAGGCTTGTCATCACTGATGACAGTTTTCGGCTTTTTTTGTTCATAAACTAAAAAGGAAATTGATATGCCGCACCGAATAAAAAACCGCCCAATCTATTTTATTATTCTCTTATTTATGGGAATAGCCTTGGCCAACCCCAATGATAAAAAATCAATTTCATTAAAGGATATTCAGACCGGAACATTGGTCCAGAAAGGGGAAAAACCCGGTGAGTATTATGAGTTGCCCCGTTTGGATACGAAAGTGGATTTAGCCATCGATGGATTGGTGGTGAGCGCCACTGTGGACCAGATGTTTGTGAATAATTCCAGTGAACCGATTGAAGCCATTTATGTTTTCCCCCTCCCGGATAAGGCAGCGGTTTATGATATGGTAATGATTGTGAATGACCGCCTCATCCAAAGCCACGTCAAAGAGAAAAAAGCAGCAAAAAAAACCTATGAGAAAGCAAAGAAAGCAGGGAAGCGGGCGTCCCTCACAGAACAGGAAAGGCCCAACATCTTTACCAACTCAGTGGCCAATATTCTCCCCAATGACACTTTAATCATCCGCCTCAATTATGTGGATTACCTGGATTATTCCTCTGGCGTTTTTACCCTCCGGTTTCCCATGGTAGTGGGGCCCCGTTACACCCCAGGTGAATTTTCCATATCCCGTAAGGGGTCAGGGCGGGTTCATGATACAGAAGAAGTACTGGATGCGAGCAGAATTACACCACCGGTGATGAAAAAAACAGGAAATACTATATCCGTGAATGTATCCCTCAATACGGGTATGTCATTAGATCGAGTCTGGTCACCCACCCATGCGATAGAAATCAATAATACGGGGAAAGGGTCCAGAGATATTTCATTTGATAAGGGAAAAGAAGTGCCCAACCGAGATTTTGTTTTATCTTATAGCCTAAAGAATAAAGACCATCCTAATACAGCCCTATTCACTTCTAAAATGGGCGATGATAATTATTTTATGCTTATGACGGTTCCCCCTGCCAAAGGCACCAAAAAAGTGATGCCGAAAGAAGTCATCTATATTCTGGATATTTCCGGTTCCATGCAGGGGGTATCTATCCGCCAGGCGAAAGAAGCCCTCTATCAGGCCATATATAATCTAAATGAGGGATTTGAGAATAAAGGTGACTATTTCAATATTATCGTCTTTAATAACAATTTTAAATCCCTTTTTGATAAGCCAGTAGCTGTAACCCAAAAGACCAAGAAGGAAGCCATTTCATTTATTTTCAATTTAAAGGCAGAGGGTTCAACAGAAGCATTGCCGGCCCTTCTTTATGGCATGCATCAGGCGGGGACCAGCGAAGGAGTTCCCACTATATTCTTTATTACCGATGGAGATGTAGGGAATGAAACAGCCCTCATACGGAATATCCATTATTCTTTAGGGAATACCCGTTTATTCAGTATCGGCATCGGGGCCGTGCCCAACAGCTATCTACTACGAAAAGTTTCTAAATATGGGCGAGGAACCTATACCTTTATTAATTCTGTTTCGGAAGTGGAATCGAAAATCGAAACCCTCTTGGAAAAGGTTGATAATCCTATTTTAACAGACCTTGAGTTTGAATATGAGGGCAACCCCGATTTATATCCCAACCCCATTCAAGATTTATACCTTGATGAACCCCTGATTCTATTTGGGAAGATTCATCAACCACCCTCCCGGGAGCACGCCACGCTCAAAGGAAATATGTCGGATGGTCCGGTCCAATTCCCTCTCACACTGGATTGGAGTCATGCCGCCTCCTCACCGGCCATTCCGACACTTTGGGCGCGTTCCAAGATTTCTGACCTCATGGATGAATACCATCTGGGTGATAAATCAAAAAAGGATGAAATCCTTGATCTGGCTGTGAACCACCACATTCTTACCAAATTCACTTCCTTTGTGGCGGTGGAACAGCAAATTGTGAACCCACTCTCAGAATTATTGGCCGTGGCCGTGCCCACGGATCTGCCCCATGGGTGGGTATATGATGCTGTTTTTGGCTCTCCAAAGTCTGCACCTACCGCCACCTATGCATCGAATGGAAGAAGTAAAAACCGCTTTGCAAATATGATTAAACCTGTTTCTTATACACCCAATGGCAGTGCATCATTGAAGTCCCAACCGTTAGCATCCATGACCCTTCCACAGACCGGTACCCGTTATCCCCTTATTTTTCTCATAGGACTCATATTCCTCGTATTGGGTTTTGGAACCCATTTATTTATGAAACGGATGGACCATTGAATAAAACAAAGCTCATTGTTTTCGCCGCCATCGCCCTTGGATTTATGCTCATCTCCAAGCCCGTTTATTTTTACGGAAAGGGCATATTAGCGGAGTCCCTCCTTCAAGATGCCTGGGAAAAGACCAAGGTAAGCCAACAGGACGAAAAGCCATGGGGCTGGGCCTATATACACCCTGTAGGTCATATTTCCATCCCTGCGGTAGGCATTTCTCACATTGTACTGGATAATATCTCTGGGCAGTCTCTTGCCTTTGGCCCCGGTCATTTATCCAATTCAGCTACACCCGGTGCGTCTGGTAATATTGTTATTGCTGGGCACCGGGATAGTTTTTTTCGTCCCTTAAAAAATATAAAAGTCGGAGACATGATTAAACTGGAATCAAAATATAATACCCAGTATTATGATGTGAGGGAAATTGTACCCACCCATGCCAATGATATTTATTGGGCGGAGGATACGGATTATGACTGCATTACGCTCATTACCTGCTATCCCTTTAATTATATTGGAGAAGCAGAAGAGAGGTTTATTGTAAGAGCAAGGGTGGTGGAATAGTAATTATTATCAAAGAATCCTCACCAAGCGTGGGGCTTTTTTGTTTGTGGTGATGATTGGTAAATTTGGTTATGAATAAATTTATAGCAATGAACAGATTTAAGAT
>CAJWPW010000164.1 GCA_913045415.1 uncultured Fidelibacterota bacterium
TGCCTGTAAGATTATTTCGCCCATTGGAGCGCATCCTTGATTTGTGTGTGAGCCAGTTTTCGTCCTGCTATAAACGAAGCCAATAAAATAAACATAAATGAGATAAAAATCACAGTGTATAGATCTTTTGGAAAAAGTACCATGGGCAACGCATCAATAAAATAGATATCTGATGGAATCGGTATCATTCCGAATTGGTTTTGAACTAGTGCAAGCAAAATGCCCAAAATAAATCCGCAGATGGCACCTTTTCCTGCTCTGTTAAAACCCATACGAATTATAATCTTTTGGATAGATTCAGCCGGTGCACCCATTGCTTTCAGAATCCCCACTTCTTTTATTTTCTGGATAGAAATCAGCGATAATGCAGCAGCCAAATTGAAGGCTGCCACCAGGAATATGAGACTTAAGATCACGATGGTGCCCAATCGTTCCATTTTCATGGCTTCCACCAGGGACCGATTTAAATCTTCCCAAGTTTGTATAGTTACGGAATCACCCAATTTTTGTACCAAATTGTATTTTAGTGACGATATATTGATATTTTTCAAAACGCGAATATCGATTCCATCCAAACCGGATTTTCGCTTGAACAATTTTTTCCCATCATGGAGTGATAAAAAAACAAATCTATCATCGTAATCCAGAATTCTTGTTGAAAAGATACCACTTATTGTCATTTTCGTTTTTGGTGTTAAACCAAATCCAAAGGACTGATCAATGGGGCTATAAACCATGATCTCATCACCAACATCTTTTCCCAATCGGTAAGCTAGATCCTGACCAATCACTACTTCACTTATTTTGGGAGACTTTCCACGAAGTGGAAAATTGTAAAACTCTTTCATTTTTGCCACATCTACGGCTTTTAGGGAAACCACCTTTTGATCATTCCCGTCTTCAACCACACCTCGACGCTCCATAAATGGCATTACTATTTCAATTCCATCCAATTCAGAAATATCATTTTCAGAAACTTGACCCGAAACGCGAAGATCACCTTCAAATCCTTTTAATTTGGAATGGACGAGCGTTTCGAATCCATTCATGACCGATAGAGAAACAATCATGGCAAAACATCCCACGCCCATGCCGATCATGGAAAATAACCCGGAGAACCATACCTGCCTTCTCGATGATTCAGAAAACCTCTTTGAGACTTTTTTCTCCCAATTCATTCGTATCCCAATGCAACCGCAGGGTTTAAAGTGGTGACAACTTTTGTGGGCCACCACGAAGCTACCATGCAAAAGATAAAAGTAATGATCAGAATGAGTCCAAATGCTGGATAATCAAATGAAAATGGGATTTGGTCCATAAAATAGATCTCTGCAGGAATTTTCAGAATCTCGAATTTCAATTGAGCCCAAATGATGGCCATGGAAAGTAATCCACCAATGATTCCACCCATAAGGCCTATAAACCCGCCCTGGATCATGAAAATACTCTTTAGTGTTGACCTGTGGGTGCCTAGGGCCATAAGAATCCCAATTTGCCCGGATTTCTCGGTAATGATCATGGCAATGGCGGCAATAATATTGACAATCCCCACCAGTGCAATAAGTCCAAACATAATATAAGCTGGCCAACGCTGGATATCGATCCATTCAAAAAGAAGTGCATGCCGATCTCGCCAGGATTCATAGAAGTAAGGATACGAAATTTCCTTTCGAATCACAGTGATATTAGCATCATTCAAAATCATGCCAGACACAAAATTATTTTCAAATCCAAATAAGTTGCGGGCATCATCCAAATGGATATAAGCCAAAGTTTTATCATATTCCTGGAGCCCGGAATGAAAAATTTCTTTTACCATAACTGGTTTTATTTTTCTGGAAAATGGTGAAGATGAACCCGATGAAAAAACCTGGAGAAAAACTTTATCTCCCTTTTCGATCTTCAGTTCCTGCGCTAATCCATTGCCCACCACAATTTCCCCGGGTATTATTTTATTATTTGGATTGCCTGAAATAGCTTTTGGAAGCGATTCGATTCCTTCAATCAATACACCATCTGCATGGGCGCCCGAGCGAACCATGCATACACCTCGTACAAAAGGCGAAAATGATTTGGAATAGGATTGAATTAGGGAATCCAATGTTGGATTCGTTAAATCTATTTGATTCCCGAGAATATGCTGAATCCTGCCTTGCCCTTCAAAGGATGAAAGTTTTTCAGAAATCACCTGCTGAAATCCATGAATGATGCTGGCAGTGAGCATCAAAGCTGTAATACCGATGGAAAGTCCGCCAATTGCTAGCCAACTGGCAGTAGACGAAAAACTGCCTTTATTCGGAGAAAATAAATAACGAAGAGCCAAGCGGAAATTAAAGGACATTATTGAAATATAATTTTATTTGATTACTAACATTTCCTGTTGTTTCCCGTAGGATCATGAATCCCCAGTAAATAAACAACCACCATCTTGGGTGTAAATAATATTATCTCAAACACGATTATCTTTATCCCAATCTTATGCTTTTTGAAAAATTCCTATTCAATTTTTATTTTTCCGGTCTCATGGCTGGAAAGAGGATCACATCTTTGATCCAACGATTTTCTGTAAGCAGCATAGTGAGTCTATCAATACCTAGACCCACGCCTCCTGTTGGTGGCATACCGCATTCCATGGCCTGGATAAATTGTTCATCCACAGGTTGAGCTTCCTCATCCCCCTTTTCTTTGAGAGCCGCCTGGGCTTCCAATCGTTCACGCTGATCCACAGGGTCATTCAATTCAGAAAACGAATTAGCGAATTCTGCGCCGCCAATGAAAAGTTCATACCGCTCAACAAGATTCGGGTCACCATTTCGATGTACTTTTGCAAGGGGCGAGATTGCCTTTGGATAATCAATGATAAAAGTGGGTTGAATTAAGTTTGGCTCCACAAGTTTACTCATGAGTTCATCCAGCATTTGGCCATAATTCCAGGTTTCACCTACTTCAATCTTGTTTTTTTTACAGACCGCCTGAATTTCATCATCAGATACATCACCTAAGTCACAACCTGTGGCATCTTTCAATAATTTCAACATTGGAACCCGTGCAAAGGGCTTCGAAAGATCAATATCCATGCCGCCCCAATCCACCTGGAGTGCGCCGACTTTTTCTGCTGCTTCACGAACCATTTTTTCAACAAGATCCATGCAATCTTCATAATCCGCATATGCCCAATAGAATTCTAACATGGTGAATTCCGGGTTATGATTACGATCCATCCCTTCGTTCCGAAAATCTTTGGAGAGTTCATAAACCCGATCAATGCCGCCAATGATGAGCCGTTTTAAATATAATTCATCCGCAATTCGGAGATAAAGTTTTTGGTCAAGGGTATTGTGATGTGTCGTAAAAGGACGAGCATTTGCTCCGCCATATAAAGGCTGAAGGACTGGTGTCTCAACTTCCAAAAATCCGAGATCATCAAGAAAATTTCTAATTGTTTTAATAATGGCAGCACGCTTTACAAATGTATCTTTCACTTCTGGATTTAAAATCAAATCTAAATGGCGGTTCCGATAGCGGTGTTCCTTATCCGTAAATGCGTCAAATACTTCACCATCTTTTTCTTTCACAACCGGGAGAGGACGAATGCTTTTAGCCAATATAGTAATAACGTCAGTATGGATAGAAATTTCACCTGTTTTTGTGGTAAACACGTATCCTACAACACCCACATAATCTCCGATATCCAATAATTTGAAATGGGTGTAGGACTCTTCGCCTACGTCATCTCGTTTGATAAAAAACTGGATCCGCCCCTCCGAATCCATGATCTGTGCGAAGGACGCTTTTCCCATCTTCCTAATAGCCATCACTCGCCCTGCAACATTCACAGTTTTTCCTTCTAATTCATCATAATTAGTTTTAATGGATTCGCTCCAATGAGTCGGCTCATATTTTGTTGGATATGGATT
>CAJWPW010000165.1 GCA_913045415.1 uncultured Fidelibacterota bacterium
TCGCCTTTGGTTGCAAGACTATTCAATTTCGCCCGTTTGTAAAATGCATCTTGAGCAGCTGAAACATTTTCTTCCTTTCCAAGCCACGCATCCAGGGCAGGCGCTTGTAAAGCTCTGCCATAGGAATAAGTCAAATTCCAGGGACTATTGTTATCCAAAATCTTATTCATAGAATTCAGGTGAGCCGTAGCATCTTCATTACTTTGTCCGCCGGATAAAAATGCGATTCCCGGGACAGCAGATGGGACACACCGTTTTAGCACAGTAACCGTCATTTCTGCCACTTCGTCAACGGATGCTTGCTCAGAACATTTATACCCGGACAGAACCATATTCGGTTTTAAAATCATACCTTCCAAAAGGACATTCTGTCCATAGAGTTCATAGAAAACAGAATGAAGCACTTCTTCGGTCACAACAAAACTATCTTCAATGGTATGGCTTCCATCCATTAGGATTTCCGGTTCAACAATGGGGACAATTCCATTTTCCTGGCACAGTGCCGCATAGCGTGCCAGAGCATGAGCATTCGCAGCTACGCAAGTACTGCTGGGCTCGGATTCATTGATGGTGATCACTGCACGCCATTTTGCAAACCGTGCGCCCAATTCATAATATTCTTTTAACCGCGCATCCAAACCATCCAATCCTTCCGTGACCTTTTCACCTTCAGTACCAGGCAAGTTATGAGCGCCTTTGTCAACTTTGATTCCGGGGATGACATTTAGATTGGTTAAATATTCGGGAAATGGTGTTCCATCTTTCAGGGTTGATTGACGAAGCGTTTCATCAAATAGGATCACACCGCTGATGAATTCTTCCATGTCTGGTGTGGTAAAAAGCATATCCCGGTATGCATTCCGATTGGCTTCCGTGCTGTCAACACCAATCGAATCAAACCGTTTTGTACAGGTAGGTGTACTTTCGTCTGCCGCCAAGATTCCACGGCCTTTTTCCACCATGGCATTTGCTATTTCGGGTAAACTATTCCAACTCATTTTTTCTCCATTTGGTTTTTAGATTATTGTCCAATTTCTTTTAGCATGGATTGATACCAATCCGTTTTCACATCAAAGGGTTTACCCCCTTTTATTCTTTCGAATTCTATAAGTCTTAATTCTTGTCCATGATCATCATCTAATCCCGCTACACCACTTTCCTCGATGATAGCTTTTTCAGCACCGAAAAATGCAGATTGCTTGATTAAATCCAGATCTCGTTCATTGGGTTTAGCTGATCGAGCGAAATACCCGCTTTTTTGTACCAGAACTTTTTCTGCATTCAAGTCATTTGTAAACTGTTTTGCAAACCATTGTCCCGGGTTGATATCATCTAACCGCACATGGCCAAATGCATCTCGCGGTACTTCTTCTCCATTTGATTCCATTTCTCGAACGATAGTCTCCAGTCCTGCGCCTTCGCTCAAGAAAATATTCACACCGTCCTTTTCATCCATTCGCTTTATCAATCTTTCACATTCAATATTAAAATCAAAATCTGTTTCCGGAATATAGACTGCATCAATATCCCACTTTTCCTGATTAATCAGTAATTCGGGGATAAAGTTTCGTTGTTTCATTCGTAGCCGATAATCATATGCAGTGCGAGCCGTAAGCCATCCGCAATTCCGTCCCATCACTTCATGAATAATGAGTTGTCGCGTGCTGGTTGTGTTCTCATTCGCAATATTTTCGAAAAAAATAGCTCCCTGTTCTGCCGCTGTCCAAGCCCCTAAAGTTTGGGCAATTGGAAAAACATCATTGTCTACGGTTTTGGGAAGACCTACTACAGTAAGATTGTAATTATTCTCTTTTAAATAAAATGACAATTGTGCTGCCATTGTATTGGTGTCATCACCTCCAATGGTATGCAAAATATCAACCTTATCTTTTACTAACTGATCTGCTGCAACTTTTAATGGTTCTTGGCCTTCTAAAACATAACCACGTTTAAAACAATCATCCACATTGGTGAGTTTTACTCGACTATTTCCAATGGGGGATCCACCAAAATCATATAAATTGGCAAAATTTGTTTTTGCAGAGTCAGGAAATTCAATTGAGTTACCTAATAGGAGTCCTCTATACCCATTAAGATAACCAATCAATTCAGCATCAGGAGCAATCTCATTATATTTTTCAATGAGGGCACCAATGGAAGATGATAAACATGGGGCAATACCACCGGCAGTTAAAAATGCTATTTTCATGATAATTATATATTTAACCTAGAATATAGAGAAAGAAATTAAGGAGAGATAGAAAGAACAACTAATATTTTAAGCTTTGATTTTGTTTTAAAGTGATAAAATAGTCTTAAATAATAATCTATCAAATGTTAACTCTTTACACAAATTTACCATTTTCACAAGTTTCTGATTGAGACCCTAATCAACAACAATAAATCGTTGACTCTTTTTTTTTATCATCTTTTTAAGTTAAACTCTTTCATTATACATTCATTTAATTTGCTAATCATACATGACTAAAGAAACCATTCTTTGGACTCCGTCCCACCCCGAGCAAACCCAAATGGCTCAATTCATTCACCGGGTCAATGAAATCTATGGTTTAGAAATAAAATCTTATGATGAACTATTCAATTGGTCAGTAAACCATATTTCAGAATTTTGGGAACAGATCTGGGATTTTTCCGAAATCAAACATTCGATCCCCTATACAAAAGTGGTGGACGATGACAAAAAAATGCCAGGTGCAAAATGGTTTTCAGGTGCCAAACTGAATTATGCAGAAAACTTGCTTCGATACCGTGATGACAAAATAGCCATCCAATTTAAAGGAGAGGGTCAATCGGTTCGGTCTTTGACATATCAAGAATTATTTGATGACGTTGAAAAATTGGCACATTCACTTCGAGAATTTGGTATTCAAAAAGGAGATCGTGTTTCCGGATTCATTCCCAATATACCAGAAGCGATTATTGCCATGCTGGCTTCTGCTTCCATTGGTGCAATTTGGAGTTCTTCTTCACCGGATTTTGGAATCAAAGGTGTCCTGGATCGGTTTTCACAAATCGAACCAAAAATCATTTTTGCTGCAAATGGGTATATTTATAATGGAAAAACATTCGATTCTTTAGACAAACTTCAGGGTATACTGACCAATCTTCCTAGTGTTGAAAAAGTTGTAGTAGTGGGCTATACCGAAGAAAATCCTGATATTTCACAAATTGAAAACGCTATTCTATACTCTGATTTTACTTCAAAGTCACCATATCCATTGCAGTTTGAACAACTCCCTTTCGATCATCCACTTTATATTATGTACTCATCCGGGACAACCGGGCTTCCTAAATCCATTGTTCACTCAGCCGGCGGCACCCTAATTCAACATATGAAAGAATTGCAACTTCATTGCGATTTAATTCGAGAAGACAACATTTTTTATTTTACAACCTGCGGATGGATGATGTGGAATTGGCTGGCTTCTTCTCTTTCTGTAGGCGCCACTGTGGTTCTGTTTGATGGCTCGCCTTTCCACCCGGATGGAAATGCCATGTGGAAGATGATAGATGAATTAGATATTACTGTTTTTGGCACAAGTGCCAAATTCATTGATGCTTGCAAAGATGCGAGGATTCGCCCGGGTGAAGCGGTAGACTTGGCATCCCTCCGTACAATTTTATCCACAGGATCGCCTCTCGTTGACGAATGTTTTGACTATGTGTATGAGCATGTTAAACAGGATGTACTTCTCGCATCAATCTCCGGTGGAACTGATATTATTTCTTGTTTCGCCTTGGGAAATCCAATGCTCCCTGTGTTTCGAGGTGAACTCCAGTGTCGTGGGCTGGGCATGGATGTCCATGCTTATAATGCAATAGAACAATCTATGATTAATGAAAAAGGTGAATTGGTTTGTATCTCAGCATTCCCTTC
>CAJWPW010000166.1 GCA_913045415.1 uncultured Fidelibacterota bacterium
GGTTTTTACAGATGGGTCATTTGTATACATCCCCAAAGGGGTTAAATGTCCTATGGAGCTTTCAACATATTTCCGGATCAATGAAGCGAATACAGGGCAATTTGAAAGAACTTTGATTATTGCCGACGAAGGAAGCTACGTTAGTTATTTGGAAGGATGTACAGCACCCCAGCGAGATGAGAATCAACTTCATGCAGCTGTAGTGGAATTGGTGGCTCACAAAGATGCGACCATTAAATATTCAACGGTTCAAAACTGGTATCCTGGAAACCCAAAAACAGGTGCTGGCGGTATTTATAATTTTGTCACAAAACGTGGAATCTGTCTGGAAGAGAATTCCCATATTTCATGGACGCAAGTTGAAACTGGATCAGCCGTCACATGGAAATATCCATCATGTATTTTGAAAGGTGACAATTCAATAGGTGAATTTTATTCCGTGGCAGTGACCAACAATCACCAACAGGCGGATACGGGCACCAAAATGATTCACTTGGGGAAGAACACAAAAAGCACAATCATTTCCAAAGGTATCTCTGCTGGGCAAGGACAACAAACTTATCGGGGTGAAGTAAAAATCATGAAAGGTGCAGAAAATGCACGCAATTTTTCTCAATGCGATTCTATTCTTATCGGCGATAAATGTGGCGCTCACACATTCCCTTATATTGATGTACGGAATCCTACTGCACAAATGGAGCACGAAGCCACAACATCTAACATCGGTGAGGACCAATTATTTTACTGTAACCAACGAGGAATTTCTTCCGAAGACGCGGTATCCATGATTGTAAATGGATTTTGTAAGGACGTCTTTAAAGAACTTCCCATGGAATTTGCGGTTGAAGCAACCAAATTAATGGAAGTGACTCTAGAAGGGAGCATTGGTTAAAAATAGCAGTGTTAATGTGTTGAAGGTGTTCCACTTCATTAACAATAAATAATTTAAACACACAATAAATCCAAAAAATTAATTACTCTTTAAAAAATTATACTATATTAAAATATGCTAGATATTAAAAACCTTCATGCCGGTGTTGACGGCAAAGAAATCTTGAGAGGTCTCAACCTATCCATTAAGCCCGGTGAGATGCATGCCATCATGGGACGAAATGGTTCCGGGAAAAGTACGTTGGCAAATGTGATCACGGGTCGGGAAGACTATAAGGTTACAAAAGGCGATATTCTTTTTGCCAGCGATTCTATCTTAGATTGGTCTCCGGAAACCCGTTCTTTAGCCGGAATCTTTATGTCATTCCAATATCCAGTGGTGATTCCCGGTGTAAATAATACCTACTTTCTGAAAGCAGCGTTAAATGCTAAACGGAAACACGCAGGTAAAAAAGGATTGGATGCAGCCGGATTTTTGAAACTCATCAAAGAAAAATTAAATGAAGTGAGTATGGATCCGAAATATCTTCAGCGAGCTGTGAATGATGGTTTCTCTGGAGGCGAAAAAAAGAGAAATGAGATCCTGCAAATGCTCACATTGGAACCCACGCTTGCAATTTTGGATGAGACGGATTCCGGATTGGATATTGATGCACTCAAAATCATTGCTGATGGCGTAAACAGATACAGAAATGCCGATCGTTCATTTCTCGTCATCACCCATTACCAGCGTCTTTTAAAATATATTGAACCGGATTTTGTTCATGTTCTCATCGATGGACAAATTGTAAAATCCGGTGGAAAAGAATTGGCATTGGAATTGGAAGAAAAAGGATACAGCTGGCTGGAATCATGAATATTTCAGATTTTAACATTGAATTTGATAAAATGATAAAACGTGACTATTTCTCGGATAAAGTTCATCCCATGAGGAAGAAAGCCTTTTCTAAATTTTTGGAAACTGGACTCCCCACAAAAAAATGGGAAGACTGGCGCTTTACTGATTTATCGTCCATATCTAAAAGCAACTTTCGAATATCTGAAAAACAAGATGCACCAAAAGGTGATGTTGATATTTCCCAATACCAGATTGATAACGTAGAAACGATTGTTATTTACAATGGCCATTATCTAGAAGCACTTTCATCCATTCCATCTGGTATACAATTATTATCGGGATTGGATTATTTAGAAAAAAAGAATTGGGGATTCAACTCTCCTGAACACTCCCCTTTTGACCTGTTAAATACGGCATTCATGGATAGTGGCATGTCCATTGTTGTTGACCAAAATGTTATTGTTGAAAAACCAATTCGGATGCTTTTTATTTCTTCTGGTTTAGAGAGTCTCATGGTAACACCCCGAATTCATATTGACCTTGGTGAATCTAGTTCTGCTACTTTTATTGAGCATCATGGGGGTGATTCAAGTTCCTTTTTCCAAAATGGCTCAACTTTTGTCACTTTAGAACAAAATGCTCAATTGGATCATATCAGAATTCAATCCAATTCTGTTACAACTGCAAACATTGTAAATATTCAGGTGGAACAAAATGCAGATAGCCGATACACTTTTTTCCAATTTGCGGATGGGAGCCAACTGGGGCGACTTAATATTTATAACGAACTCAAAGGTGAGGGCGCGAATTGTGCTATCAATGGATTGACACTTTCAAATGATTCCCAGCATTTGGATAACCACATTATAACCGATCATCAAGTACCACATTGTAGCAGTTCCCAAAATTTTAAAACGGTGCTTCAGGATCATTCTTCCAGCGTATTTAATGGACGAACTATTGTCCGAAAAGATGCACAAAAAACCGATTCGAGCCAATCAAACAAGAATTTACTTTTATCCAAAAGTGCTCTTGTGAATTCAAATCCACAATTGGAAATTTATGCGGATGATGTAAAATGTGCCCACGGATCTTCAACCGGCGCCTTGGACAAAGATGCCCTTTTTTATCTCCGTTCCCGTGGATTGGATGTGTTGTCTGCAAAAGCATTATTGGTCCGTGGCTTTGCCACTGAATTATTGGATCTAGTAAAACATGATGGTATTCGGGTCTTTATCACAGATCGATTTGACTCTTGGCTAGCGGAGAATACAACCGCATGACCGTCCAAGAAACGTTACAGGATTTAAATGACCTTTTCTCCATTTTTGATAATCCGAAAGACAAGTTTATCCAACTCATGGATATGGCTAAGGAATCGGGAGGATTGACCGAATCTGAAAAAACGGAGAAGAATAAGATCTATGGGTGTACATCCCAGGCCTGGGTTGTGGGAGATCGTGGCGATAATTCAACTTTTATTTTTCGGACTGATTCTGATGCCATGATCGTGAAAGGATTGCTGATACTTTTAGAAAAAATATTCAGCGATAAACCCGTTAATGAGATCCTATCTGTGGACAGCACCGACATTTTGAATTCTGTCGGATTGAACGGCGCTGTAACCAGTCAACGGACCAACGGATTTTCCAGCGCGGTCGAAAAAATCAAGGGAATCATAAAATGAATCAAGTACCGAACGAAGCTATCCGACTCCTAAGAGATGTTGTTGCCAACATGGTTCCATCCGGTGATGAGGTGAAATTGGTCGCCGGGAATCTGGTACGTGTGACCCAAGCATTGGGCGGAAATTATACAATTCTGATTAATGGGAATATGGTTCAGATTTCTGCTGAGAATGCGGATGCCCTTGGATTTGAAGTCCTGAAAATTTCTGAAAGCGATGCGCCAAAAGGAAATCTTGAACACCAGATCTGGGATCAGCTCAAAACCTGTTATGATCCGGAAATTCCCATTAATATCGTTGAACTTGGACTCATCTATGGATTGGATATTTCTGATACGGATGAAGAGAAAAATGTGAATATCAAAATGACCCTGACAGCTCCCGGTTGTGGCATGGGCCCCATGATCGCTGGAGAAGTTGAACGAAAAGTGCAAGCAATCGAGGGCGTTGAAAAAGTATTGGTGGACCTGGTCT
>CAJWPW010000167.1 GCA_913045415.1 uncultured Fidelibacterota bacterium
CGGACACATTCAACACATCGTCCACGCGGCCCGTGATCCAATAATAGCCATCTTCATCTCGCTTCGCACCGTCACCTGTAAAATAGTAACCAGGAAATTGTTTAAAATAAGTTTCAATAAAGCGATCTTGGTCACCATAAATGGTTCTCATTTGTCCAGGCCAGGATGATTTAATGGCCAATAAACCTGAAACGTCATTCCCTTCAATTTCTTGCCCATCTTCCGAGAGTAGAACCGGCTCGATGCCGAAAAATGGAAATGTAGCCGAACCCGGTTTTGTGGGTGTTGCTCCTGGAAGCGGTGTTATGAGGATGCCACCTGTTTCCGTTTGCCACCATGTATCAACAATGGGACATTTTCCTTTGCCCACAATATTGTGATACCAATTCCATTCTGGTTCCTTGATGGGTTCGCCCACAGTTCCCAGTAATCTCAATGATGATAGATCTCGAGACGTAACCCAGTCGTTCCCTTCTTTCATAAGGGCTCTAAGCGCCGTTGGAGCTGTATAAAATTGATTTACCTTATGCTTGTCTACAACATCCCAGAATCGTCCATAATCAGGAAAATTAGGCACGCCTTCAAACATAACCGTTGTGGCACGGTTCGCCAAAGGACCATACACAATGTAAGAGTGTCCTGTTATCCAGCCTAAATCAGCTGTACACCAATATATATCGCCGGGTTTATAATCAAATACCATTTCATGGGTAAAAGCTGCATAGGTCAAATAACCACCGGTTGTATGAAGCACACCTTTTGGTTTACCCGTCGAGCCGGATGTATATAAAATGAAAAGTGGATCTTCCGCATCCATCACTTCTGGCTCACACTTCGCATCCACACCGGAAATGGCTTCATGCCACCAAAGATCCCGTTCGCTATCCATGTTAACTGGTTCGCCAGTCCGACGAACAACAATCACATGTTCGATGGAAGGCGTGTCTGCTACTGCATTATCTGCATTTACCTTCATGGGAATATTTTGTTTTGTTCCCCGAACACCCGTGTCCTGCGTTATCAGAATTTTACATGATGAATCATTAATCCTGTCTCGAAGTGAATCACTGGAAAAAGCGCCAAAGACAACAGAATGAACGGCGCCGATCCGTGCACAGGCCAATACGGCAAAAGCCAGTTCTGGAACCATTTGCATATAGATACAAACGCGATCCCCTTTTTCTACACCAAGTGATTTTAAGGCATTGGCAAATTGAGAAACTTCTTTTAATAAATCATTATAGGTGAACTTTCTAGATTGATTTGGGTCATTACCTTCCCAAATGATAGCCGTTTCATCCCCATGCCCTTTCTTAATATGACGGTCAATACAATTATAAGATGCATTGAGCTTACCGCCACTATACCATTCAATTTGACCATTTACAAAATCAAATTTCCGGACGGAAGCCCAGGGTTCCATCCAGTCCAATCTTTGTGCAATTTCTGCCCAAAATGATTCAGGATCAGAAATGGAATCTTGGTATCGCTTTTGATACGAGTCCATTGAAGAAACGTGTGCTTGATCTGATGTTAATTCGGAAGGAGTGAATACTTTTGACATGGCGGGCCTCAATTATATGGTTTTGTTATGATTGACCTTCTGGTACGAACCTTCAGCCAATTTCTTGACAGAAACCATTGTGAATTTTGCGGTACAGGCCAATATTTTATCTTCTTCGTGGTTCTCTTTATAAGCATCTACCTGTATCACGATTGATGAGTTTCCCGTTTTTATAATTTCGGATTCGAAATTGACCCAATTCCCCACATGAACTGGTTTTGTGAATTCGATGGAATCAATAGCACGGGTTACAGCCACATCTGCTTCTGTTCCTTTCAAAAATCTAAAGGCTGCTTTTGCAGCGGCAATATCCATCCAGGATACCATTTGTCCACCAAATAAAGTGCCAACCACATTGGCATCCTGGGGCATAACGAGTTGAGAGTAGCGTGTAATCATTATTAGCTCTTTATATTTATAATAAAAATTAAAAAAGAAAATCCATCTATTACTGAAAAGTTTTTGGGGGATTTATGTTTGAATCTTTTCTTACTGAAACAATTAAATCAAGACATTTATTTAATAACATTCAGCATTCTATTAAAAAGAATCTACCCTGACAAAATAAAAAGTAGATGAAAAAGAAAAAGCCCCGGTGAAAAACCCTCGGAAAAAACTATTTTCCCTGAAGAGCACGCCACATCAACGGGGCTAAGTCCTGTTTAAAGTTAAATCACAACCCTTTTTTAAATCAATATTTTTTAACAATTAATTTTTTCCGAAATCAGCCGCTAATTTTTTTCCTTCTTCAAAATCAACTTTACTGAGAAGGATTGCACCTATTATAAATAAAATTAATATGGATAAAATTCCAAAACGAACACTGCCTGTGACTAAGGTAACCCAGCCCATAAGCACGGGTCCGATAACTGCGGCAAACTTTCCAAGCATATTGTAAAATCCAAAAAATTCGCCTTCTTTTCCAACAGGGATTAATCGTGCATATAAACTTCTACTGAGAGCTTGAATACCACCTTGAAATATTCCAATCATAGCTGCTAACATATAAAAGTGAATAGGATCCATCATAAAATATCCCAAAAATGTGATAACCCCATATCCACCGATTGCAACAAATACCGCATTCTTGGTACCAATCTTTTGCGCAAACCGATTATAAAGAAGTGCAGCAGGAAAGGCAATAAATTGAACCATAAGAAGTGCTGTAATTAGAACATCTGCTTCAAATCCCATGGATGACCCCATTTTTACTGCCATACGAATAATGGTATCTACACCATCAATATAAAACCAATACGCTAAAAGGAAGATTCCTATAACTCTTAATTCTTTAATATGATTATAAGTTTCTTTTAATTGTTTTGCGCCTGCTTTTAATGCATAAAGAAGGGGAACAGAATTTTCATTCTTTGGTTCCGGAACAAATAATAAAATTGGTATGGAAAATACAGCCCACCAGACAGCTACAGATAAAAAGGATAATCTAATGGCAGTTGAACCATCAGCAATTCCAAACCATTCAGGGTGTTGATACATGAGTACATTTACTAAAAACAATAGTCCACCTCCGATGTATCCCACAGCAAATCCCAATGACGAAACATAGTCCACATTCTCATTTGATGAAACAGATGGCAATAACGAATCATAAAAAATGTTTCCACCTAAAAATCCAATTGACGCCACAACATAAAAGCCAACTGCCAATTGCCATTCTCCTTGGCCGACCATCCAGAGTCCACCTGTCATCAATATGCCTAAAAAAGCAAAGAAAAACAGAAATTTCTTTTTGGCAGATCCACGATCTGCAACAGCACCGAGAAAAGGAGAAATCGCTGCAATGAAGATAGACGCAATGGAATTTGCCCACCCCAATTGGTAGGTACTTTGAATAACATCATTGGGATTCGACCAGTATTTCTCAAAAAAGATCGGGAAAAACCCCGCCATAACTGTCGTGGAGAATGCGGAATTCGCCCAATCATAAAAGGCCCAACTCCATACTTTTTTTCGGTCATACATTATTAAATCTACCAACCCTGGTAATAACTTGTTATGCCCGTGTAAACATTCCATCCATCAAAAGTATTATCTGCAATAATACTGTTCTTGAAACCGGCATACAGATCAAAAGAAATGGGACCAATCCTGTTTTTAGAAATGGAATTCAATAACCATATTTCTGCCCCAAGGTCCATTCGTTTAAAGGATGAATTATACCCCACATGTTCCTGCATCCATGTATCCCAAACTGGATCCTTAGATACAAAGCGATCCTGACCTTTAAAAGTATAATTTAATTCTGTACGAGATCGGAAGAGCGTCGTGTAGGGAAAGAGTGTA
>CAJWPW010000168.1 GCA_913045415.1 uncultured Fidelibacterota bacterium
ACTAACAAACGAAATTCCCCCGATTGTTTATGGCGGGGTTGCTACATGGATCATGAACTTTTTGGATATGTTTGCCGAAGACGATGATATTGAAATTATTCCAGTATTCCTTGCACAATTGGACGAACCACCGGGTGATTTTTCTGAACGATATCCTGGGATTAGAATCATTCATGGGCCCGACGATGTAAAAAATGCATTTGCAGATTTAGATGCATGTATCAACAATCTTTGGGTGGCTTTTGATACAACAAAAACCATAAAAGAGACGTACCCGGATATGTTAATGATTTCCGTTTGCCATTCATTAATTAAAATGGAACATATCACAAATATGGGTGGACCCATTACCAGTAATTACTTTGAACAGGAAATCACATTTCAATACTCTGATATAGTTGTACTCATAAGTAACGCGGAAAAACAGCATTATATTTCATTTGGGTATGACAAATATGAATCAACCACCCATGTAATATATAACAGCTATAAACCAAAACTGGATCAAGAATCCTGGCGACCAAATTATGAATTAAATGACATAGGTTATATCGGCAGACATGTGCCGCGCAAACGTCCGGATTTACCCATTTTTGCCCTAGAAAAATCAGGACGAAAAGATATCCGTGTTTTCAATATGGGTGTAGATTATAAAAACGAGCAAGGGAATCCATTTTGGGATGATTTAGGGAGAAAACATCCTAAACAATTAGTAATTATTCCGTTTAGTTCCAACAAGGAAACTGCCCACTTTTACTGGAACAGCATTGGTGCCAACAGTATAACCGGAATCTATGAACCATTCGGTTATACTATGTGTGAAACACTGGACCGCAGGGTACCGGCTATTGTCCAAAACATTGACGGACCTAGCGAAATTACAGCAAACGTTCAAGATTCAGTGTTTGTGTATGAAGTTGATCAGGATTTTGATAAAGATGTGGACAATTTTCTGGTAGCTACAAATAGCTTTTGGGATACTCATGCTGATGATAGAAAAGCCATGGCAGAGCATGCCCGAACAGCTTTGGATGATTTCCGTCCGGAAATCATTAAACTGAAATGGAAAGACATTTTGTTGAATGCACAACCAAGAAAAATCACCGGTTTAGCAACCGATCAAGAAACGCAAAAAACAACTAAGGGGTACGGAAACTAAATCAATTCCGCTTTAATACAATACCAGACGAGGGTGGAACAATGATTTTATTTGATACCAATTGCTGATTCTCAAGGTTTACAAGTTTTTTATCGGCTATAATGTTCCACTGACCTGCCGGTATGTCTAATTCAAGAGTATCTTCATTTTCACCGTTAAGAATAACAACAAACCTGTCTTTTAATATATAAGCTACTGCTACTTTTTCACCCACGTTCATAAATTTAAAATCTTCCGGCTTTGAATGGCGAAATTCCGAATACTGTTTCCTTAACTCAATCAACCCCTTGTAATAATCTACCAGTTCACGATTCATTTCTCGTTCGTTCCAGTTCAGCCAGTTGGTTTCATTGTCTTTTTCGTATGAATTATGATCAATTAATCCAATATATTTATCCGGAACAGTGGTTTCAGCTACTACCTTGCTTCGAGCCCATTCCTGACCCTCATGTATAAATGTTATCCCTTGGCAGGTAAATAGAAATAATGCACCAAGCTTATTCATTGCCAAAAGATTATCCTGAACAAGGGCATTTTTTTCAGTACTAGTTATTTTTTCATCTTTATCTACATACCCACCGGTGATTCGCAATCGATCACCGAATGTATGACTATCATGACATTCAAGATAATTAATGCTATGAGCAGATTTTATATACCGACCATTATATTTGCGTAGTGAACCCATTACCAGTCGTTGTAAAAACTTTTGATCATTTTTACCTTGATAGTGACCAAAGAGAAATCCTTTTTCTTCAACATCAAAAACATCGCCTTTTAGTCCATCTCTGAACTGGTCATTGAATGATGCCCAACCCATATCTGAAAAGCCATCGGGATCATAGCCATTTCCCCAGGGTTCTGCCAAGAGGATGATATGAGGATTGATGGCTTTTAATTCATCAATTATAAGCTGTCTTGTTTCAGCGTCAATCAGGTTGCCAAGATCAAAACGAAACCCATCCACGTGGTATTCTATCATCCAATATTTTAAACTTTCCAAAATCAATTGTTGCATTTTCGGGTGTTCAGATCGGGTGTCATTTCCACAACCACTATGAGCGATGTAGTCATCGTTTTTATCTAATCTGAAATACATTTCTCGATCGATATATTTCAGGGGATTCCAGTCATAATTGGACACATGGTTATATACCACATCCATAATCACAGCGATATCTTTTTTGTGGAAAGCTTTGACCATGTCCTTGATTTCATTTATCGATCTACCGTCTCTACCATTCCAAGACCCAGGGATATCCGTTCCATCGCTAGCGTAGTAAGATTCAGGCGCAAAGAAGAAGGTAGTCATATAGCCCCAGTGATTGCGCTCATATGGATTCCAATCATTATATAAGGGTGTTTTGTTATCCTTGAATGGTACTTCAAAATTTGCAAAGTCTTGAATGGGCAGAATCTGAACAGCATTGACACCCATGTATTGAATATGCTCTATACCTCCATTTTGTCCCGCTTCAACCAACCCGGCATACGTACCCTTTTGGCATGTTGTGGATGTAGGGTGGGCTGTCATATCCCGAACATGCATTTCATAAATGATAAGATCCCGGGGATCAATATGGACCCAGGTGTCATCTTCCCAATCATAGGTATCATCTACAACCAATGATTTAGCTACATGATGCATGGAATTTTGGGTGATGGCTGCTTTGGAATACGGATCGGCAATGATAAGGTCAGGATCATTAAACGGTCCTTCCAGGAGAAAGCCGTATATCGTTCCAACACCGGCATCATTTAATTCAATTGTAAAATCACCGTTATTTTGTTTTGTCATTCCATGTTTAACGCCGGTTTCATCATTAGGAAATTTGAAAATAACCAAATGAACCCTGGTTGACCGTGGTGCGTGGATTTTGAATGTGGTGGTATTTGTATTTACAAATGCACCATAGGATAATGGACTGGGTTTACTGCTCATGGTAATTTCTTTTTCTTGCACATTTGATATTAATTGATAGTCCAGGTACCCGCCCTTAATCGTATTGGCGATTAGAAATTAGGTTGAAAAACAGCGGTTGGAATCGCTTCATATAACCAATATTACAGCCCGCCAATCCTAAATGTCTATAAACAAAAAACCCCACGAATGTGGGGCTACCAATACTATACAATTAGAGACATTCAAACCATGGCTCTTTATAAAGGTCATTAAAGAAAATTTTTCTATCTTCATCACCTTTAATTTTCTCACCAGAGCTTTTGGCATTTAAGAAACATTTATTCATTTTTTCTGAATCCCCTATTGCTGCATATGCTCTGGCTTTACTTTCATAAGCATAGGCTAGGTCAAAACCCTTAAGAGATTCATTCATAGTGATATCCATGCAGGTTTCCGCATGCACAAGTGCTTCATCTCCGCGATTCAATACTGCAAATGCACGGGCAAGCATCCATTGACCACGCTGTTCGTTAATAGGTTTAAATTGGGGAGATTTTCTCCAGTGATAAAGTGATGCTTTTGCAAAATAAACCATTTTCTCATCATCATCTTTGGTACGGTCTGTTTTGCTAAGTAAACCCCAGGTCTGATTATTCATTTGTCTACCCATATAATGGTGCATTTTCCCTTCATCATTGTATTGCTTCATATAAGCAATATTACAGCCCGCCAATCCTAAATGTCTATAAACAAAACAGCCCCCTAATAATTAGAGAGCTGTAGAGATTTTACCAGGAGAGGAG
>CAJWPW010000169.1 GCA_913045415.1 uncultured Fidelibacterota bacterium
ACCGATGTTAAGACCATCATTGGCCTCCTGTGGGTGGATAGACACTATAGAGATCGTTTATTTTGAAACTTGAAGCTTGAAACTGAGATACATATATTATTTTAGATAGTCCAAGTGATAATTTTTTAATTCCAAATTGAAGATATAAAGGTAATTTCTGTTAATGAAAAACCTCTGGACACAAAAAGAAGCAAAAATTTACTCAAAAAGTGACCTTAGCCTGCGCATTTACTCATCAAGGCTGCTTGGCAGAAACCCTGAATTAGTTCTCCATGGGGGTGGGAATACTTCGGTTAAAGGTCAGTATAAAAATATCTTTGGTGAAACAATAGAAACCCTATTTATAAAGGGCAGCGGCTGGGATCTAATTTCTATTGAAGAAGATGGCTTTGCTCCAGTCGATCTAAATTACCTTATCCGCTTAGCACAGCTAAATAAATTAACAGATTCCCAGATGGTAGTGGAACAAAAGTTGGCTACGTTAAAGCCATCCGCACCGAACCCTTCCGTGGAAGCAATTCTTCATGCCCTGATTCCCTATACATTTGTAGATCATACACATGCAGATGCAGTTTTATCCATTACAAATACACCCAACGGAAGAAAAAAAATAAATGAAATCTATGATAAAGATATATTAATCGTTCCCTATGTAATGCCCGGATTTATTTTGGCAAAAAAAATAGCAGAGTTAACGAAAAATATTGACTGGAATGCACTCACTGGAATGATTTTACTCAATCATGGTGTATTTAGTTTTGGTAATGATGCTAAAACAAGCTATGACAGGATGATCAATATTGTTTCTAAAGCAGAAGAATATTTAAAAAATGAGAAGGTATGGCGGAAGTATAAGAAATCAACTTCAAAACCGGATTTATTGACTCTAGCCAGGATCCGAAAAAAAGCTTCTGAAATGACTGGGAAAGCTTGTCTTGCACGCTTGAATGATTCAGCTGAAGCGGTTGGGTTTTCTAAAATGGAAGCTGCAAAAAATTTATGTCTTAAAGGTACCTTAACTCCTGACCATGTTATTAGAACAAAACCCTTTGCGTGGATTATAAAAGACGACCTGGCTGCATCTGCAAAAGATTTTATAAAACGGTATGACGCATATTTTCAAAAAAATAAGTCCAAAGGTATAACAAAATTGGATAATGGTCCAAAATGGGCATTGTGGCCCGGATATGGCACAGTGTGTTTTGGAACATCAAAAAAACAAGCTCAAATTGTTTCTGATATAAACAGGCATACATTAAGAGCCATGCAAACGTCATTTAATCTGGATAACTGGAAGCCAATTTCGTTTCGTGACCTCTTCGATGTTGAATACTGGGAGCTTGAACAGGCAAAACTAAAAAAAGATAACCAACCACCCGAATTCCAGGGAAAAATAGCCCTAATAACCGGTGCCGCAAGCGGAATTGGGTATGCTTGCGCCAAAAAACTGTTAGAGAATGGCTGTGCCGTAGTTGGATTAGATAAAAACCGAAAGGTAACAGAATTATTCGATGAATTTAATGATTATAAAGGGTTTTACTGTGATCTAACCAAAACTGCTGATATAAAAAAAGCCGTATCATCCTGTGTTAAAGAATTTGGGGGGATTGACATTCTAGTCAGTAATGCTGGTATTTTTTCATCATCGGCAAACCTTGAGAGTATTGATGATAAAAAATGGCAACAGGATTTAGATATTAATCTAGCTACTCATCATAGAATATTAAGAGAATGTATACCTTATCTGAAATTAGGGATTGAACCTGCAATTATATTTATGGGATCCCGGAATGTAGGCGCCCCCGGACCTGGTGCTGGCACCTACACGATTGCAAAATCGGGTTTGACACAGATGTCCAGGCTTGCTGCAATTGAATTGTCAAAATACAATATTCGAGTCAATACAGTTCACCCGGATTGTGTGTATGATACGGATGTCTGGTCCCATAAGATTCTAAAAGCACGGGCAAAACAATATGGGCTATCGGTCAGTGAGTATAAGCGCCGGAATTTATTAAAAACCGATGTATCGTCTGCAGATGTTGCAGAATTAGTGGCCTTTTTTGCCAGCGCTAAGAGTAGTAAAACTACGGGCGCACAGATACCAATCGATGGTGGTAACGATAGAATAATATGAAAACTTTAATTGCACCTACACCCACAATAGAATGGAAGAATGGGCAGATCAGGTTAATTGACCAAACCAAACTACCTTTGGAAGAAGATTATATTGAAACAGATGACTATAGGGTGGTATGTGATGCTATCTATCGCCTGGCCATTCGCGGTGCTCCCGCTATTGGTGTTGCAGGCGCCTATGCCTGTGTACTGGCTGCAAATAAGATTGAAAGTGATAATACAGATGGCTTCCTTAAGGAATTCTTAATGAAAGCAGATGAAATCGGGGCTACCCGGCCCACGGCAGTTAATCTGATGTGGGCCGTAAAACAGATGAAAGAAAAGGCAGCTAGTTTTTCCGGAGATGTTAAAGATCTAAAATCAACTCTATTGGATTTAGCCAATGAAATAAGAGATGATGATATTGACCGCTGCCATAATCTGGCCTTACATGGTGCAGAACTAATCCCAGATCATTCCAATGTAATGACAATTTGCAATACAGGCGGACTGGCTACCAGTGGGATTGGCACGGCTTTGGGGGTGATACAATACGCCCATGCCCAGGGAAAAGACCTGAAAGTCCATGTCTGTGAGACTCGGCCCCTGCTTCAGGGAGCGAGGTTGAATACCTGGGAATTAAAACGAACTAAAACGCCTTTCACACTCATGACGGACAGCATGGCAGCCCGGACCATGGAAAAAGTTGAAATTGATGGAGTATTTGTAGGAGCCGACCGTATCGCATCTAATGGGGATACAGCCAATAAAATTGGTACCTACAGCCTGGCAGTGCTGGCCAAGTACCACCATGTCCCATTTTATGTGGCTGCACCATTATCCACTGTGGATTATGAGACTGAATCAGGTTCAGACATACCCGTGGAAGAACGATCTCCCGATGAAGTAACACGGATAAAGGGTGTGCAGTTCACCATTGAAGATATTGATGTTACTACGCCCGCATTTGATGTAACACCTGCAGAACTCATTCATGGAATAATTACGGAAAAAGGCGTGGCTAAATACCCCTACAAAGAGTCACTTGAAGAGCAGCGGAATGCGAAGTGAATTAAAAATAGGTATCATTGGCGGGTCTGGGATGGAAGACCCAGGCTTTATTTCTGATTCTAATTCAAAGGATGTTTCTACACCCTATGGTGATCCCAGTTCTCAATTAATCCTGGGATCGATAGCAGACGTTCCAGTCGTCATACTTTCCCGCCATGGGCCTGGGCATTCAATTAATCCTACGAATGTCAATTATCGGGCCAACATTTCAGCATTAAAGGAAGAAGGCTGCACCCATATTCTTGCCGCTACTGCCTGTGGGTCCCTTAGGGAGCGCATTGCTCCCGGACATTTTGTTTTTCCAGATCAATTCATTGATCGTACCACCAAGCGTATCACTACCTTTTTTGATGGTTCAGATGTCCGGCATGTATCTATGGGAGAACCTTTTAGTTCTGGGATGCGAAGTTGTCTGGTAGAAGCCTGTAAATCCCTGGGGTTTGAACACCATAATGGGGGCACAGTTGTTACCATTGAAGGGCCCAGGTTCAGCACCAAGGCTGAAAGTATGATGTTTCGTTCCTGGGGCTGTGATATTATCAACATGTCAACAGTTCCTGAAATTGTCCTGGCACGGGAATTGGATTTACAGTACCAGAGTATGGCCATGAGCACAGATTACGACTGCTGGCATGAAAGCGAAG
>CAJWPW010000170.1 GCA_913045415.1 uncultured Fidelibacterota bacterium
GATTGAATTATTTGATACAACTCTTCGAGATGGAACTCAAGGTGAAGGCGTCAATTTATCCGTTGATGATAAGCTTCGTATTGCGGATAAATTAGATGATTTTGGAATTAATATATTAGAAGGAGGCTGGCCCGGTAGCAATCCGCGTGACCAGGAGTTTTTCCGGCGATGCCATGAATTAAATCTGAAACAGGCACAAATTTGTTCTTTCGGATCTACAGCACGTTGGCCTGATAAAATTGAATCAGATCCTAATTTGAATGCCCTTTTAAAAGCCGAAACACCTATTATAACAATTTTTGGTAAAGCTTGGCAACTTCATTCAGAAAAAGGGCTGGGTTTAGAAGAAGATGAAAATGCAGAACTTATAGAAAGATCGGTCGCTTTTTTGGTTAAGGAAGGGAAGCGTATCATCTTTGACGCGGAACATTTTTATGATGGCTATAAAACATCTCCATCTTTTGCATTAAAGATGTTAGATGCAGCACAAAAAGGCGGTGCAGACACGTTAGTATTATGTGATACAAATGGTGGTTCTCTGCCGGAGTTTATTCAGGAAGCTACGAAAGCCGTAGTTAAAAAGTTTGAATCACAAATTGGTGTGCACGTTCATAATGATGGTGGTCTCGCAACAGCCAATACTTTGGCAGCAGTTGTAGCAGGTGCAACTCATGTTCAAGGGACGATAAATGGTGTGGGTGAACGTTGCGGCAATGCAAATTTAGGGACAATTATCCCCAATTTAATTTTAAAAATGAATCGCCAAATGCAATCAGAAATCGATTTAGAAAAGCTGACTCCTTTAACGCACTTCGTTTATGAATTAATGAATCTACACCCCGATGATCAGGCACCTTATGTAGGAAAATCGGCATTTGCTCATAAAGGTGGAATCCACGTAAGTGCTGTAATGAAAGACAGCAGAATGTATGAGCATATTGATCCTGAAAAAGTAGGGAGTCATCAACGTGTTCTCATTTCGGATCTTTCGGGCCAAAGTAATATTCGATTTAAAGCTGATGAGTTAAATATTGAACTAAATGGCGATAAACAATTAACCAGGGATCTGGTGCATCAGATTAAATCATTGGAACATGATGGCTATCAATTTGAAGGCGCCGAAGCATCTTTTGAACTCATATTGCAAAAACAGAAAGGGTCGTTTGTTCCCTTTTTTGAAGTATTGGAATCCCGGGTCAATGTGAATTATGATAAGCATGGGCATAGCAATGCAGATGCCATGCTGAAAGTAAAAGTTGATGGTGAAATTGAACATACTGCGGCTGATGGCAATGGTCCAGTCAATGCACTGAATAACGCAATCAAGAAAGCATTGGTTCGATTTTTCCCTGAGCTAGAACAAATAAAACTCACGGATTATAAAGTTCGTGTTTTGAACGAGCAAGATGGCACCAGCGCAAAAGTTCGTGTATTAATAGAAAGTTCAGATGGGAATGAAAGTTGGTCAACCATTGGTGTGTCTGAAAATATCATTGAAGCCAGTTGGGAAGCATTGAGAGATAGTTTTAATTATCGTTTATTTAAAACACAAAATTCAATAAAAAAGCCATCATTGATTGAAACTTAAGTTTCTTCTATTCAATAAAGTGCTATTTCTTTTATAAGTCTTAATTTTCGCACCAAATATTTTTTAAGTGTTTAGGTTTTCATGTGTTCAAGTATCATGAACACTTCCGCACTTTAATACGTTCACAATATTAGAATGAGTACACAAGCCAAGCGTGTCGCATTCCATACATTAGGATGCAAATTAAATTTCTCAGAGACAGCTACAATCTCTCGTGATTTTCTGAGTCATGGATTTGAAAAAGTAAACTACCGAGATAAAGCGGATATTTATGTTTTGAATACATGTTCTGTAACAGAAAATGCTGATAAAGAAGCACGAAAATTTATTCGCCAAGTAAAGCAGCGTAATCCAAACTCATCCGTAGCCGTGATCGGCTGTTATGCCCAATTAAAACCTAATGATATTGCTGCCATTGACGGAGTAGATATAGTATTGGGTGCTGAAGAGAAATTTAATTTATTGAATCATTTGGATTCCATTAATCTGAATGGTAGCACAAAAGTGATTCAATCCGAGATTGATCACGTGCACAAATTCACTCCTTCATATTCTTCTTCTGAACGAACACGATCATTTTTAAAAATTCAGGATGGCTGCGATTACACCTGTTCTTTTTGTACAATTCCACTAGCTCGTGGCCAGAGTAGAAGTGATACAATTTCCAACACGTTGAAAGTAGCAAAAGAAGTAGCTGAAACGGATACTAGAGAAATCGTTCTCACCGGCATAAATATTGGCGATTATGGAAAAGGGTCTAACGAAACATTTTTTGATCTCATTCAGCAATTAGATTTACTTGATGGAATTGACAGAATCCGAATTTCATCTATTGAACCTAATTTACTTACCAATGAAATAATTGAATTTTGCGCTTCATCGAAAAAAATCATGCCACATTTTCATGTGCCCCTTCAATCCGGTTCAGATAAGATTTTAGGCGCAATGCGCCGGAGATATAAACGAGACTTATATGTAAATCGAGTTACCCGAATAAAACAAACTATTGCAGATGCCTGTATTGGCGTAGATGTGATTGTGGGATTTCCCGGCGAAACAGAAAAAGATTTTCTCGACACATATAATTTTCTGAATGAATTGGATATTTCCTATCTTCATGTATTTACATATTCGGAACGGCCCAATACTGATGCTATTGAAATGAGTGAAATTGTTTCAAAAGAAATTCGAAGAGAACGAAGCAAGATGCTTCATATTTTATCCGATAAAAAACGACGTTTTTTCCATGATCAATTCATCAGCAAATATCGTCCGGTTCTTTTTGAAAACATGAAAAATGGAAAACTATCAGGACACACGGATAATTATATCCAGGTCCAAATGGAAGGTGGTTCCGAACTTATTAATTCAATCCATTCTGTAAAACTGGTCGATAATCATGGTACAGTTGTTGATGGTAAATTGTCCTAAATATTCTTTGTGTCTTTTCGTTTAACTAAACCATGATCCGCCTTGAAAACCTGTCCAAATCCTTTCCAGATGGCGACCTATTTAATAATGTAAATATTTCCATTAAACATGGGATGCGTATAGGGCTTGTGGGCCCTAACGGATCTGGAAAAACCACATTGCTTCGAATAATGCTGGGTAAAGAGTCACCTGATTCTGGAAATGTGCAAGTTGATAAATCCACCACCATTGGCTACCTTGCACAAGATATTGTCGCCGGAACAGGACGATCTATTTTAGAAGAAGTTTTGGTAGCCTATCCGGAAGTACGTGAATTAGAAGGGCAAATTCTTGCATTATCGGAAGCCATTTCCAAAGACCATGAAAATATGAATTTGGTTAACGAATTGGGCGATGTTCAACATCGTTTTGAAGCTTTAGGTGGTTGGAACCTTGAAGACAAGGCAAAAAAAATATTAAGCGGACTTGGGTTTGCCGATGAAAAATTTACTGAGCCTATGGATGTATTCAGCGGTGGATGGCGAATGCGAGTGGCTTTGGCTTCTATTCTTTTGCAGGAGCCTGATATTCTTTTTCTAGATGAGCCCACAAACCATTTAGATTTGGAAGCAACCATATGGTTAGAATCTTTTTTAGCTAAGTGGATGGGTGGGATGGTAATGATAAGTCATGATCGGGCCTTTTTAGATCAATCTATTAATAATATCCTCGAAATTGATCTTAAAAAAATCACGTTGTTTCACGGAAATTATACAAAATATACTGAAGAAAAATCATTACGCATGGAGCAACACAAAAATG
>CAJWPW010000171.1 GCA_913045415.1 uncultured Fidelibacterota bacterium
AAAATGAAAAATGTCTCTCTTTATCTTCCAATGAAATATGGTTTTGGATTATTCCTAGTGTACCGGGAATTTCAAAATCAATGGAATTATCTCCAATAAATAGAAAATCCACAGCTTGATCTGAAATTTGCCATTTATCTCGGTTTTCAGAATAAATATATCCAAATGGTATCAGATCGTGATACGTAATCAAATCTTTTCTTGACATATTGCCAATGATGCGCGGCACCTCATCACCACCTAGATTCATTATAGTATTTGTCTCTCGTTTATTTCGGAAAAATGGGTCATATGGAATGGAATTGATTTCTGGAATCGGTTCATGATTTTTTCTGGCCTCATAGCGATTAACCAATAATTGAGCCACCGGAATTTCAGCTTCTGGCTCTTCCGTTAAAGAGACACGGATTGTATCACCCAAGCCATCTTCCATGAGTGTACCAATTCCAACAGAAGATTTGATTCTACCATCTTCACCTTCTCCAGCTTCCGTCACACCAAGGTGAAGCGGATAATTCATTCCTTCAACCACCATCGTTTTCACAAGTAATCGATATGCTTGAACCATCACCTGTGTATTACTGGCTTTCATGGATAAAATGATATCGTGATATTTTTCATCTTCTGCAATGCGAAGGAATTCCATAGCAGATTCCACCATCCCTATGGGCGTATCTCCATAGCGGCTCATAATCCTGTCAGACAATGATCCATGATTTGTCCCAATCCGCATAGCGGTCCCGTACTCTTTACAGATTTGGATCAGTGGGATAAATCTTTCTCGAATACGATCCAATTTCTCCGCATAAGTCTCATCATTATAATCATGAATTTCAAATTTCTTTCGATCGGCATAATTCCCGGGATTCAAACGAACTTTTTCAACAATTCTTGCTGCTACTTCCGCTGCATTCGGTGTAAAATGAATATCAGCAACCAAGGGAGTATGATAACCTTTCTCTCTCAATCCATCCCGGATCGCCTGAAGATTTTCTGCTTCTTTAACGCTGGGCGCCGTCACACGTACAATCTCACATCCTGCATTGATCATCCGGATTGATTGATCAATGGTCCCAATCGTATCTAGGGTATCCGTGGTGGTCATGGATTGGATTCGGATCGGATTTTTTCCACCTACACCCACATTCCCAACCATAACTTCCCGTGTTTGCCACCGCTGGTACTTTGTTAAACTGGGACAGTAGGTTTGCATTATTGCCCTTGGTATGGTTGGTTTAAATATTGTTTTGCTTTATTCATTGCAGACGAAAAATTATCGATTTTCAAACATTTTTTGTAGCTTGATTTTGCTTCAATTCTATCATTCATCATATCGTAAGTCATGCCTTGTAATAAATACGCATTTCCTAAAATAATATCCAACTCTGCTGTATATGAATTGATAGCTGAATTCAGAAATTCCAATGCATCTGAGTATTTGTTTTGATGAAAAGAGAATAATGCTCTTTCATAATCAAAATAAGACCCATACCATACTTTCTGGCGATGTGTGAGACTAGGTGAAAGTAATTCTATATCTTCTATTATTGCCTTAATCTTTTGTGAATTTCCTATTCGAATCATGGATTCTAAAAGGAGAAGATTAAAATAATAATTTTTCGGGAAATGCGCCACCAGATCCTTGGAATGTTTAAAAGCCAGTATCGGTTCATCTTCCACCCACAAATAAAGAAAACTAAGAATCCCTTTTGCCTCGATCCATGCCCAATCTCCCTCATTTGCAGCCATGGACATTTCATTCAAGCCCGCCTCTCTGGATGCGTCTAATCCATAGAGTTCAACAGCCCATTTTATTAAGATATTACTCATAGCGCTGTAATACTCTACAATTCCAATTGGAAGCCTAGCATCCATTATTTCGGGCGATTTTTTTGCTACATCATCTATAATCGAAAATCCTTTATACGCACGAAAGAATGTCTTAAGCCACTTTTTCTTCCCCAAAGTAACACGAGCACTTAAGCCCAATGCAGATCCCCGATAAAGCTGATAGGTTTGGTCATAATCGAATCTCTCCACCAACTCTTCATATACAGGTTGAATTAATACAAGATCCGTTTCAAGCAAGATATTGGCTTCTTCAAACGAATCATTTGCCTGACTTCGTACCCACCGGGCAGCAACCCAAATAAGATGAACACCAGGATGATCGGGATATTTGTCCCTGGCATTTGTCAGTATAGTAACAGCACTGTCAAACTCATAATTGTAGAGAGCATATACACCATCTTTAACGAGATGGTCTCCTTCATAGTAATCTTTTGAAAATAAAGTCGAAAAGAAGATAAGTGTAATTATACTACGACGCACCAATGGATATAATACAAATTAAATAGTTAAGAATAATTGAAGACTCATCCGCATTTGGCGGATCAGAACACGAATCAAAACTTGAAAAAGATTATTAACCTGGAGAAGACAAAATGAGCCATCCACGTGATTCATTATTATCCGGCTTGATCTCAATACTTTTCTCCCAGGAAGCACGAGCTAATTGTTTTTCATTCATTTTCCAATATGTGATACCCATGCCCATATAGGCATCGGCATTGTTAGGGCTCAATTCAAGAACTTCCTGATAGGCAACCAGTGATTCGCTGTACATGGTTTTTTCCCGATAAAATTTTCCTAAAACACCCATAGCACCTGAAAGCCAAGACGATGTGTTGTTATTAACAGAGAGAGCATTCTTAAACGCCCGGCGACCCATAGTCGGATTTCCTATCCTGTTGTATTCTACGGCCAGGACATAATATGCCTGTGGCAGGAGATTCCGAACCACGGCATCATTCGGGCGATAGTGTAGGAGATCTTCCCATGAAGCAGCGGTTCTACCCCATTCCTGTGCATTAAAATAACTAAGCCCTTGCATATATCGATAATCAGGGTTGTCTGGTTCAAGGTAAACGGCATCACTAAAAGAAAGTGCAGCATAAACATATTTACCCTGTTCAAAATATAAATCTGCCAATGAAAGATGAGGCTGAACATCTTTTGAATTGAGTTTAACAGCGCGTTGAAATGATTTTTTAGCTTCTTCTACCCGACCAAGCCGTAAATGGTTTTCACCAATCAGTTGAACAAAACCTGTTTGCGTTGGATATTTTTCAGATGCTTCTTCAGATAAATTCAATGCCTCTGTATAATCACCGGAAGCCATTTTCTCACGAATAATAGTGATTCGTTGGGCTGGTCCATCTGGTGCTCTCTCTGAAGAAAGAGTAAGTATATCCCGACTCAGTTTTTTTTGTTGATCTGTTTGGACAAACATAGACATAGCTTCAATGGTTGCTCCATGATTTGGATCCAAGTATAATGCTTCCTCAAATGCATTTTTTGACTTTTGATATTCACTCAGAGTTGCATATAATGATCCCAAGAAAAAATGTGCGTCAGGATTTCCGGGATTTTTTCTAACTTCATGTAAATAAACTTCTTTGGCTGCAGCATAATCACCATTGGCTTCGTAATGCATCCCTAACTGTCTTTGTACATATAAATTGTCAGGGTTAAGGCGAGACTCTTTTTCAAAATCTTCCCTGGAAAAAAATGGTTTTGAATCCAAAGATACCATTCTCTTTTGAGGGTCTTCCTTGTAATAATAACGTGTAGCTCGAGCTAATTCCCGATTGGATGCCTGGAGTTCACCCGTTAAATTGAATAATTCATCCGCATAAGCAGCCGAGTTTATACGAGAATTTTTATTAATCGTTGATGCGGATTCGATTGGCTCTGCAGTTGAAGACGATTCCTTTGATTTTTTCTTTTT
>CAJWPW010000172.1 GCA_913045415.1 uncultured Fidelibacterota bacterium
GTTTTGCTTTCATTTCTGTAAACCATGCCATCTTTCAGGGTTATATTATTGGATGAAACACCTAAATGTTCAGCAGCGCAGGTTGTTAATCGTTCTAATAATACATTGCAGGCCTTTTGAAGTGCTTTCCCATTTAAATCAGCAGTGGAACTGGCTGCAGAAGGAGACGTATTTGCAACTCTAGTGGTATTAGTTGATTCCAGTTTTATACATTTTGGATCAATAGAGAAAATTTGTGCTGCAATCTGTAGCATTTTTGTATTGACGCCCTGTCCCATTTCAACAGCACCAGTACTAATACCAACACTGCCATCCGTGTAAATGTGAACCAACGCCCGAGCCTGGTTCATCGGTGTTTTTGTAAATGAAATGCCAAACGTCACGGGCATAAGAGAGAAGCCCCTTTTTATATCCGAGTGAATTGAATTGAATTCATCAATTTCCTTTTCGATAGCATCAATATCGAATTTTAATTCCATTTCCTGCCAGATGGAATTCAACGCCACGCCATCTGCAATTTGACCATAGGGGAATTCATCTCCGTTTTGGAGTAGATTTATTTTTTGTAATTCATGGGGAGAAATGCCAAGTGCTTTCGCTGAATGCGTTAAAGCAGATTCAATGACAAACATTCCTTGAGGACCACCAAATCCACGGAAGGCCGTGTTTGGCGGTAGATTCGTTTTACAGGAGTAAGCCGTCATTTTTACATTGGGAATAAAGTAAGAATTGGTACCATGGAAAAGTGTCCTTTCCATAACAGCTGGTGACAAGTCAGCAGCAGCGCCAGCATTTTGATAAAAAGTCGTTTCATAAGCCAGAATTTTTAAATCTTTAGAGAACCCAATTTTATAATCTGAACTATAGGGGTGCCTTTTGCCCGTCATTCGCATATCATCCAAACGGCTTAAAACCACTTTTACCGGTGAATCCAAAATGGAAACACCCAATGCTGCCATAACTGCCCATGGTGTTGCTTGATCTTCTTTTCCACCAAAACCTCCTCCAATTCGAACCACATCCACTTCGATTTTATGCATGCCCACGCCTAATACTCTTGCCGTTATTCGCTGAACAGCTGTTGGCCCTTGTGTAGAAGATGAAATTCGAATATGCCCGTTTTCCAAGGGTATCGCATAGGCGCCCTGGGTTTCTATATATAAATGTTCTTGTCCGTTTGAATCCGCTTGACCTTCAAAAATATGGGCACATTTCTCCCATGAATTTTCTGTATTCCCCAATTCAAATGTTCGCGGTGGAATAATTAATTGATTTTTTTGCTGTGCTTCCCGTGGATCAACAATAATATCCTTTTTTGATATACTGATTTCAATACATTTTCGCGCTTCAAAAGCGATATAGTCAGATTCAGCAATAATGAGTGCGATAGGTTGTCCCGCAAAATGGACTTCGGTAGACGCGAACAATTGTTCATCGGAAATAATACCACCAATCTGATTTTCACCAGAAATATTTTTATGGGTAATAATTTTAATAACGCCGGGGTAAGCAAGTGCTTTGGAATAATCGACTGATGTGATTGTGCCATGTGCCACTGGTGAATCGAATACGACACCAAAACATGTTCCCTGAATAAGTGGAATATCATCCAGGTAAATGGATTTCCCCGTTACATGACCTTTGGAATCAATATTTTTCATATGAATGAATCCAAAGTGAATTGATTTGGAAAAAGTGTAATAAAATGGGCGTAAAAAAGTTGACGGAGTAATAATCGTTTATAATCGGCAGATCCCCGAACATCACTAATGGGATTGATTTCTGTCTGAATTATTTCATTGGCAGATTGAACAGTCTCCGGTGAAAGTACTTTATCCGTAAGGAAGGCACATGTTTTGCCCAAGTACATTGGAATGGGGCCTACACCGCCAGCTGAAAGATGTGCCTGTGTTACTATATTTTTGGAAATGGTTATTTGAAAAGCTGTATTCACACTGGCAATATCAAGGTGAATCCTTTTGCTTACTTTTTCAAAATTATAATGGCTATTTTGTGTTGGCAGTTTAAACGAAATCGTGGAAAGAATTTCATCAGATGATTTATCCAGATCTTTATACCCTTTGTAAAAATCTTTCAAGTAAATAGATCTGTTTTGACCATTTTTTGTCAATTTTATTTTGGGGTTCAGTGCCAGAAAAAATGCAGTAAAATCACCGATAGGTGATGCATTTACAAAGTTGCCGCCAATAGTGGCCATATTGCGGATAGGAGATGATGCCACCAATTTTAAATGGTCTTTGAGCCGTGGGAAGGCAGATTGAAAATTGTCCGATTCTAATAAGTCCGTTGCCGTTATTCCAGCACCCAATGTACAAAGACCGTTTTCAATTTCAATACAACATAGATTAGGCGTATTTGAAATTAAATCCACATTTTGATCGATTAATTGGGCATGCTTTTGGACGTAAAGGTCGGTGCCACCACCGACAAGTGTTTTGTTTTGGGGCTTAATATTTACTGGTGGTAATGCATTCAACATTTCTGGAATTTGGGCGAAATATGATGGGATAAATTGTTGTGCGATTAACCAATCCAGGGTTTCATTTTGGTTTTTATCAGAAAGTGATTCAGTGATATGTTTTGCGACTCTCTCGATAGGCTTGTATCCTGTGCATCGACAAATATTTCCGTCGATTGAAGCAATGGCATCTTTATAGTTCGGCGTTGATTTTGCCAAACAAAACTGGGTGAGTGAAACAACAAACCCGGTTGTACAAAATCCGCATTGAGATCCACTTTCATCCACCATGAATTGTTGGACGGGACTTAAAGAATCCATATTAAGACCTTCTATAGTGACTATATGCTTTCCATGGATATTACCGAGGGGCGTCAGGCAGGAAACTACTTGCCGATAATTCAACTGGCTATCGATCAATTCGCCAATGAGAACGGTGCATGCACCACAATCACCTTCCCTGCATCCTATTTTTGTCCCCATAAGTGATTTCTCATACCTCACAAAATCAAGGAGCAATGCACCTCTGGGTAGCTCCGTTTTTATGGGTTTATTATTGAGAATAAATTCAATCATTAATAATCTATCTTATTATCATTTTTCTGCCATTGTAAAAATGCGGATTGTGCTTCATCCCTTAATAGCTGAATGGTAGGGAGTTTTCTTTCATTAATCGGTAGTTCCATTTCTTGATAAATGGAATTGTCATCAAAATTTATTTCTGCTGCATCTTTTTTTGTATTTGCAAAATAAACTGCTTTTAGCCGTGCCCAATAGATTGCACCTAAACACATGGGGCACGGTTCGCAACTGCAATATATTTCACAATCGTCTAACTGAAATGAATCCAGTTTTTCACATGCATTTCGGATAGCGATTATTTCGGCATGGGCAGTCGGATCGTTAGTGCCAGTGACTTCATTTACACCGGTGGCAATCATTTCTCCATTTTTTACGATGACTGCACCAAAAGGGCCGCCTTTTCCTGATTGTACATTTTCTAATGATAATCGAATGGCTTCTCGCATGAATTTTTTCTGATGTTCCATATTTCTTTAATTGTTATCGTAATAGTGTTCAACTTGCTTAATCATTTCTTCTTTTTCAACATCGGGTAATAAACTGGATTTAAAGCTATTTTTAGCGAGTTGAGTAATCTGCTTCTTGGTAAGATTTAAGGCAGAAGCTATTTGGCTGTAATTCTCATTCATGTATCCACCAAAATATGCCGGATCATCTGAATTTATCGT
>CAJWPW010000173.1 GCA_913045415.1 uncultured Fidelibacterota bacterium
ATATCCGGCATAAATGCTCCACCGGTTAGATTGGTAATATATCCAGATATTGTATCTATTGGATTCACCATAAACAAATTATATATCCCACTTTTATCTCGGGAATAAATTTGCATTCCATCCTCGGAAATAGAGATATTTCTTTCATCGAAATGTGGATGGTTTTTATCAAAACCAATTTCCTGTGTTTTTAAATCAAAATACCCAATATTTCTGTAATGGTGGGATGTGATATCGAAAAATAAGAAATAAGATGATTTATCATAGGTTAAATGGCTTAGAATGGGACGATCAGTGAGATTACTTATCTTTCTTGATTGACTTGACTTTAAATCTAAAATGAATACATCCTGACCACCATCGTAAGTGGCCAGGTAAGCGATGGTACTGTCTTTATCAATAAAAACTGGATTAAAAGCCCGAGCATCAAATGTCAACCTTTCTTCTTTTTCTGTCTCAAAACTGTAAGAATAAATATCATAGAATTTTGAGCCATGCTTATTCGGGAATTTTGGCTTTTTACTATAATAGATGATTTCGCCATTTGAATGCCATGTCGGTGCAGAATGTACACTGCCCATAAGTTTTATTTCTTCTCCCGTATCAATATCGTAATAGAATAAGTCAGTTTGCCCAAAATAATCATTCTTCTTGTTTGAAAGATATGCAAAACCATTTTTTTCTGGATGCCATTTAGGAAATATGTTGGTCGTCCCTTCTTTCTGGACCTGTATTCCTTCAACCGGATTTATCTCAATGGGTGATACGAGCATATTATATTTTAATTCCAGTGATGTTTTAAACGAATCATAGACATCATCCCCATGATCCCCTAGAACATTCTCCATGGCATCTCCAATCGAGAACTGAGTTGGAGATGAAAGTTCAATCATAATCTCTTTCAATTTTTCAGGCCCATATTCATTTGCAATAAAAGTTGAAAGTGCAAAACCAGAATTATAGGTCGATTCATTCCCAATTCCTTTTTTCCCAAAGGTATTCATTTCTGTAAAAGATAATAATTTCCCATGGATTGCCCTATCTCGAAGGATCATATCACGATGGGTGTCCCAATGGTCCCAATCTGCATTTTCGTACATGTATTGGGCAACACCTTCGGCAAGCCAAGGTGGAACGACAGTTCCCGGTATAGGATAGCTAATAAGCGTGTTGGGATATCCATACAACACATCGGGGCGATTTTCTTTTTCGTAATTCATGAATTGAAGATAGGCACCTGGAAACATTGTTCCTGCTTTCATTGCTTTTTGCAGGGATACAATATGGGCAAATTCGTGTGTGATCACATTTTGTAACCAACGATGGCTGCCACGTAGTGCAAAATCTAAAGGCGATGCCCAGATCATGATTTTATTATCATAATAATAGGCTGCGCCATTGGAGTAATCATCCGGATCAATCAAAATGAGATGTGTTTTTTCTTTGGGTTTGAATTCATAAAATCCAGTGATTTTTGGATATATATGCTCTGCAACAGTGGCCGCTTCCCGTGCCGTCATTTCTGTTTCATCATGAAAATGAATTTGGAAATGCTCTGTCTCAAAAGTTTGCCAGTTTAATTCCGGATGGTTATACTCTACCTGGGCAAAACCAAAGGAAGCCAAAATAGTAAAATAAATAATATTTTTCATCAGTGAATGACAGCAATCTTGATGATATTCGTCTCTGTCTCAATATCTCCAATCACGGCAACATGCGCAAAATACACACCTGATTCCACATCAGATACGTCCCAAACCCATTCAGTGATTTGGTTTCCGAAATGAGAGAGATCTTCATTCCAAGTTTTAATGTAATACCCCGCTAAATCATACAGGTTTACTTCTACCTTTTTAGCACCAATAGTTTCTATACGAATTGTACCTGTATTTTCTCGGATCGGATTTGGATAACAGTAGGAACGGGTTAAACTTTTTTTATTTGAATCATCAAACGTATAATTCAGTTTTACTTTTCGGCTTCTGCCCCAATTCCCATGTTCAAAAGACCATTCATTCCCATTTGTTTCTGTTGCATCTCCAAATTGATAAATGGCAGACCGGGTCAAAATTGAATTCTTTCCTTTGATATTTTCCAGCGCCACCAATTCATCACCTTTATTGGATGCAATTTTGTAATGAACATTCCCCTGATAATCAAAAATATAAATCGAAGATGAATCTGCAGATTTCGCCACAATTTCGGGATGCTCGTCATTAAACAGATCCCTCGCTAGTATCGGGGATTGCAATTCCATTTTTAATTGGAACCCAGCCATAATAGTTAGATCTGAATTAAAAGCATATAATATCCCCAATGAATCCAAAGCTAAAACATCCAAAGATGCATCAAGATCTAAGTCAATGCCGGCAATGGTTTGAAATGATAAATCTTCCCATTTTGTAGTGGTGCCATCAAAATCGGTGATGGAAATACCTGAATTCCCCAGATCAATTCCATAATTGAAGGAAGATGTAAAGATTCTTTTTGAATGAATATTCCATCCACTTTGGCTATAAAGGATTCTGCTTTCTAAATCATTCTCCCAAATACTAAATAAAAGAGAATCAATTATTTGCTCTTGTGTATCCGATAGTGAACCATCACTAAATCTAAAATGTACTTGAGAGAATAGTGTATAATCATCAATGCGTTCAATAATTGAGATGGTTGTTTTATCAGATTGCCTTTGGAAATCAAATTCAACTTCCTGGTTATCGAAAATAACTAATTGTAGAAAATTCTGTTTAGTTGGAAAACTATCAGCAGTGGCAAACCATAAAGAATCTTTACCACCAAATATCTCATTGACGCCATCATTATCTAAATCGTATACTGTCCTAATAAATGCTGTCGAATCAGGAAAACCATTTAATATGAGCGAATTAGACACTGAAAAAGACATCGTATCGCTTGCCTTACTTATATCACCTATTGTTATGAAGGTAGACGATCCATCATTTGCTTTTGTGGATGGATAGGTAAAAGGACCAAATTCCGGTTTCATTCCATCCGTGCCGAAATTGGCTAATTCGTATTGAGTATTGCCTTTAAACCACATATCTCCAAAATAGCCGGCAGAAGGATCATTAAACATGTGAATAGATGGGTAACCAATATCCTGAGCGCCATCTGCTTCTTCCAAATCAACGCCAAGTCTGGCAAGATTACTATTAACAGAAAAATCACTTAATCCTGCATTAATTACTGTTTCATCAATATGCCAAATCAATAGCCCCGATGCGGGGAGACCAATATCATAATTAGGTACAGAAATAACAACACCATTTTCATCTTTTATAATTCCCGAAGAATCCTGTAAGATTTCAATCAAGGGCGGGTAATCTGTTTCACCATTATTTTCCCAAATAACATAACGCATGGAATCGAGACTGATACCATCGTGGACTGAGTTATCACGATTTTCGATCAAATAGTATTCCGAATTATTGATAGGAACCTTTATTGCTGCCCCTTCTTCTCTAGAAGACAAATCGATAATAGATCCAAAATTCACTTCAGATGGATATTCCCATCCTGCAAATATTCGAGTCCACACTGTTGGTGGAGATGGAGATATGCCGCGTCCATTGTTTGAACCTTGGTCCATGAGTCCAAAAACACCAATACCACTTTCTCCTGTTTCTATATTCCATAAAGGTGGTATGCCTACCGCAAAGCCGATCATGAGCGCAAATGTACCGGTGAGTCCAA